>JAQURV010000008.1 GCA_029004355.1 Candidatus Omnitrophota bacterium | reverse complement strand
TCGGCGTATATATCGGCGCCGCCCTTTTCTTCCTTATGGGCTTAAGCTCGTACGTCATACCGCTTTTGAAAATCAGCTGGGCCGTTGCAAGGCTTTACTGGATCACTCCGCAGAAGGTCCACTTCAAGCTCTTCGGCACACTTTTTCTTATCCTCGCCTCAAGTTCTATATTCTCGCTCATCGGAAGAGGGGATAACGCATTCCGGTTCTCGCTCGGCGGGATCGCGGGGCTGATATTTTCCGACTTTCTGGTCAAATACCTGGGAAGGGGCGGCGCCATCCTTGTCATCACAGTCCTGTTCCTCCTCTCCGTATTATTGGCTACAGAATTTTTGCTGCTGCCTTTCCTTGTGAACCTGTTCAACAGGTTCAAGGGGTTGAAAGAGGCGCGTGAATCCGCGCCTCGAAGACCGGCCGGCGCTGCGCTGGCGGTCAAAAAGCCTGTCATAAAGCTACCGTCGGAAAACAGGGCTGCGCCCAGACCGGCCGAAAAGCCCGAGAAGCGTGAGCCGATAAAGATAGTCTCCTCCGAAGAGGAGAAGAAAGAGGCCTTTCAGGTAAGAAAGTCTGAGCCTCAGCTTGCTCTTGCGGCCAAGGCGCCGGCCCAGGAGGTTCTGAAGACGGACCAGAGCCGCTCGGGCGGATTTAAGCTTCCGGGGCTCGATCTTTTGGATAACCCGCCGCCCATAGAGAACAGGCTGATCAAGGACGACCTTGAAGGCAACGCGCGCATACTCGAAGAGACGCTTATGGACTTCGACATTGAGGCGAAGGTCGTTGAGATAAATAAGGGCCCGGTTATAACGCGATATGAGCTTGAACCAGCCCCGGGTGTCAAAATACACAGGATAACTTCTTTAAGTGATAATATAGCCCTGGCGATGAAAGCTCAGTCTGTGAGGATCGTCGCGCCTGTTCCGGGAAAAGGTACCATAGGTTTCGAGGTCCCGAATTCGTCGAGCTCGCTTGTTTATTTAAAGGATGTGCTCGATTCGAAAGAGTATAGAGGGTCGAAGTCGAAACTGAAACTCGCTCTCGGTAAGGATATCGCCGGAACTTCCGTGATCGCGGATCTGGCAACTATGCCCCACCTTTTAATAGCGGGCGCCACAGGATCCGGGAAGACGGTGTGCGTCAACACTATAATTACCACGCTCCTCTATACTTCCACCCCGGAAGAGGTCAAATTTATCATGATCGACCCTAAGAGGGTGGAGCTCGCGGTTTTTAACGGCTTACCGCACCTATTATCGCCGGTCGTGACAGATGCGAAGAAGGTGGCTAGTACGCTCGACTGGGTCGTTGGTGAGATGGATTCGCGTTATGAACTCTTCGCGAAGTCCGGCGTGAGGAACATAGACCTTTACAACGAAAAATTCGGCAAAGAACCTAACGGCAAGCTTCCCTATATCATCATAATCATCGACGAGCTGGCGGATCTCATGATGGTAGCGCAGGCCGATGTAGAGGGCGCCATAACGAGGCTCGCGCAGCTTTCGCGCGCCGTCGGCATCCATATCATAATTGCGACCCAACGTCCGTCCGTAGACGTCATCACCGGCGTCATCAAGGCCAATTTCCCGGCAAGGATCTCGTTCAAGGTAGCTTCCAAAGTAGATTCGCGGACAGTTCTGGACATAAACGGCGCCGATAAGCTCCTGGGAAGAGGCGATATGCTCTTTGTGGAGCCGGGCGCGTCAAAACCTGTCAGGGCCCAGTGCAGCCTGATAAGCGATAAAGAGATCGAGAGGATAACCAACTTTATAAAGGCCCAGCGCGGTCCGGAATACGTGAACGGCATCCTCGATGTCCAGAAGAAGACGAGTTTCAAAAAGTTCGAGAAGGACGAGGTCTATGAAGAGGCGGTAAAGCTTATACTTGAATCCCGTCAGGCGTCAGTTTCCGTCCTTCAGAGACGGCTGGGTTTAGGTTACACAAGGGCCGCCCGGCTTATCGATATGATGGAAGACGAGGGCTTGGTCGGGCCGTATCAGGGTTCCAAACCAAGAGACATACTCGTTACCTCGGAGGAGTACCAGTCTAAGAATGGCTAACGTCAAGGAAGATAAGAGGGCTTCGATAACTGAGATGGGCGAGCGGCTGCGTCAGGCCAGGGAGAAGAAGGGCCTCACGATCGAGCAGGCGCAAAAGCATACTCATATACATTCTACGGTCTTGACCGCGCTGGAAGACGGACGGTGCGACGATATACTTACGCCTAACTATGTAAAGAGCTTCCTGAAAGAATACGCTAGCTACCTCGGGCTTGACCATCAGGCGCTGGTCAGCGAGTACGTCTCTTTTCATCCCGAGCTGAAGAACAAGAATATAAGTCTCGACCCGGGTAAGCCGCCCGAAAGGTCTTATCTGAATCTCGGAAGGATGATACGGATAGCAAGGTCCGTAGTAATATTTTTTCTGGTGATATCATTGATCATTTTCGTGAGCGTTAAGACCGCCGAGTTTTTTAAAAATTCTAAACTTCTCAAGAAATCCTCGGTCTCCAGATACGGCAAGATCGAACCGCGCGCGTCCGCGCCTCTTCCTAAGGCTGCCTCCAATAAAAGCCCGGCCGTAAAAAATGCCCCGTTCACTATGACGTTGAAGATCAGGAATCCCGTCATGGTGCAGCTCAAGAAGGACGGCGTCATCATCTTTAAAAGGGTCCTTCCAAAAGGCGCGGAAGAGACGTTCGCGGCCAATAGATCCATAAATATGTTTGTCGGCCGCGCAGAGGCTATCGAGATAACAGTGAACGGCAAATCTCTCGGCGCTCCGGGCAAAGGTGTTATCAGGAATATCGAAGTTACTTCTAACGGCGTAAATATCAAGTAAGATACGCCGTGCCCCGCGCGCTTTACGCTACGCAAACCCTATGGCTAAAGTCAATATAATCTCTCTTGGTTGCCCGCGAAATCAGCTCGATTCAGAAATAATAGCCGGATCCCTGAAGAAGCATGGTTTTGCGATAACCGGCACGGCCCGTAATGCCGATCTGTGCGTGATAAATACCTGCGCATTTACACGATCGGCGCGGGAGGAGTCTGTGGAGAGGATCGTTGAGGCGGCCGCGCTTAAGCGTGCCGGCGGTATAGGGCGCCTGGTCATATGCGGATGCCTTCCCCAGCTCTATAAAGGAAAACTGGCCTCCCAGCTCCGAGAAGCGGATCTTATAATAGGGACGAGCGATTTTCCAAAGTTGCCCGGCTTGCTGAAAAAGATAAACAGATCCAGGACCATAGTGTCGGACACCCCGGATTATTTGTACGACGAAAAGTCGCCCAGATCTATTTTTACGCCCCCGCATTATGCGTACGTGAAGATCTCCGAGGGATGCTCGAACTTCTGCAGCTATTGCATAATATCGCGCCTGCGTGGCGCATTCAGGAGCCGTTCGATCGATTCGGTGATCGAGGAGATCAAACATCTCGCCGGGCCCGGTAAATTAAAAGAGATCATCCTGATAGGCCAGGATACGACGCTCTTCGGGATCGACCGATACGGCAAGATCGTATTCCCCGAACTTCTTAGGCGGATATGCGCGCTCCGGAACAGCGTCAAATGGCTGAGGATACTTTACACCCATCCGGCGCATTACACAGGCGAATTTCTTGCCGTCGTCCGGGGTGAAGAGAAGATATGTAAATACCTCGACCTGCCCATACAGCATATTTCGGACCCTGTCCTGAAGCGGATGAACCGCCATGTTACCAGAAAAGAGATAACGGGCCTGATAGGGAACTTAAGGAAAAATATTCCCGGGCTTGCCCTCAGGACATCTATCATCGTAGGTTTTCCGGGAGAGACGGATAAGGATTTTGAAGAGCTTCTTACGTTTGTGCGCGATACGAAATTCGAGCGTCTGGGAGCTTTTATCTATTCACGGGAAGATGGGACGCGGGCGGCGGGATTTAGCGCTCAGATACCCGAAAAAGTAAAGCAAGAACGGTTCGATATCCTGATGAAGGCGCAGCAGGCGGTATCTCTCGGCGTAAATAAGAGATATCTGGGCAGGACCGTCGAAGTGCTGATAGATGAAAAGGTCAAAGGGGAGAAAAAAAGATTCCTCGGCCGCACAAGACTGGACGCTCCGGAGATAGACGGCACAGTTTATGTGTCCGGCGATAATATAAAGTCAGGCGGGATATATAAAGTCAAAATCAAAGATACGCTGGAATATGATCTGATCGGAGAAAAGGTATGAACCTCCCCAATAAGCTTACGCTCTCGCGGATAGCGCTGACCATTGTATTCATGGTGCTTCTGTATACGAACGGTATGGCGGCAAAGATACTTGCGCTTGCTGCTTTCGTGGTTGCATCGCTGACCGACGCCCTTGACGGATATCTCGCGAAAAAATATCATCAGACTACGGACTTTGGCAAACTCATGGATCCGATAGCCGATAAGATACTGGTCCTGGCGGCCCTGCTGGCCTTCGTTGAGCGGGGAGTGATCCCGGCATGGATGGTCGTCATAATAATATTCAGGGAAGTGACGGTTACGGGCCTTCGCTTACTGGCGCTCACAAAAGGCAGGGTGCTTCAGGCGGACGGCGGCGGTAAACACAAGACCGTCTGGCAGCTTTTAACGATAATAATCATACTCTTCTTCTTCATATTCAAAGCCGGCGGGAATACCGTTTTTAATTTCTGGAACGCGGGCGCCGAGGCCCTTTACAAAGACGCCATATTCGTTATAATGTTCATAGCGGTTGTGCTGACCTTGTCGAGCGGAATAAAGTATCTTGTCAAAAACAGGGAGGTCTACTCGAATGAAGAGACGAATTAAGCTTATCACAAGCTTTTTTTATCTGGGGCATTCTCCTTTCATGCCGGGCACAATGGGTTCTCTCGGCGGATTGGCGGTATATTTCCTCGTCAGAAATAATGACCTGCTCTACGGGTTCACGATACTCTTTCTTTTCGTCCTGGGTATAATATTTTCCGGAGAAGCGGAGAAGATCTATAAAAGAAAAGACGCCAAGATGATAGTTATAGACGAGGCGTGCGGGATGCTCCTGGCGCTTTTCTTTGTCCCCATGAACACATTGTCCGCCATACTCGGATTTTTTATATTCCGTATACTTGACATATTGAAACCGCCTCCCGCAAAACGGATGGAAAAATTAACCGGCTCTCTGGGCGTGATGTTCGACGATATCGTGGCGGCGATATACACAAACCTTATCCTCCAGGTAATATTCAGAATTTTCTTCTTGCAAATTTAACATCTTCCGTGTATAATATTTGATATACAAGTGGCTTAATAAACTTGGAGGCTTAATGAAGAAATTAAAACGATGCGATGGATTTTTAGGATGCAGGACCAGTAAGACGATCGAGGAGAAGATAAAAGGCTTCTGCACGGAGAACAACAGAGAGGTGAGCGAAGTCATCAATTATATGTGCAGAATATTTATCGAAGACTTCGGCGGCATACGAACTAAGTTTTTTAAGCGTGAAGAGTAGTTAAAATATAAAAAAGATAGTTTTGTGCTCTTGACTCATTCTAGCTAATATGATATTATTACAGCACATATTTTCTAGGATCCCCGTTTGCAGCTAACTCGGGGGAGTCGAGGGTCTTAAGAAAAACCGCATTGCTGGCCGGATCATTAAAATCCCGGTCCAGTTTTTGGTTTATAAGAGACCAGATAGCCTAGAACTAAAGCTTGGCGATCTGGTCTCTTTATTTTCTGTTTGTTAAAAGAATAAAATAGAATGGAATAATGAGAGCCGCACAAATCTTACCAAGATTATCGTATAAAAGATTCCCATTAGCAGTCAGGATAATTGCGTCCATCCTGGTTGTTACTTTCCTAACCCAGGATGTCGTCTGGGCTCACCCCGATCCGTTCATAAGCAGATTACCGCAAAGCGATAAACTGGCCACAGAATCGTTCTTTAACCAGAAGGACTCTATGGCAAAAGTTCATGTACGTGCCATCGATGATCTCGTCCAGAATAAGTTGATTGAGATGATGAAAGCCGCGAAGAAAGATCCGGCCAAAATGTCCCTGGACGACATAAAAGCGGCGGCAAAAATGATAGCAGCGGAAGGAGATGGGGGCTGGTTTAAACAGAACAATCTTCTATGTGTCATAGGCGATGATGAAGTGCTGATAAGTTTCTCCCCGGGATACACTATCCGATATTTTAAATATAATTTCGACAAGCCAAATCTAAAAAAGTTTTCTAATCTCCTCCAGGGATCGACCAAGCCCGTTAACGAGTATGACCGCCTGTATAAACAGATACTCAAGTCGGAAGCCTTACCCGCCCCGCGGCCGGAAAAACCATTCGCCAGGCTCCAACCCGCGCAACCCATTAATCCGGATATCGTAAAAGAGTTCGCCAAGGTAGTCGACGCCGAAACAATGGCAAATTTAATAGATATGCTTGAAGGCCGCCAGGGGTACGGCTACAAAGAGTATGACGATGAATTCCTCAGGCCACTCTTTGACCTGCTATTCATAAAACTCCGGCAGGATTTCGCAAATACGGACGAATTTATAGAAGAGTGCAGAAGGATCATGTCCGAAGAAGGACCGAAGATCCTGGAAGGCGGGCCGTATGCGTTGAGGGAAGCGATGAATAAAAAACTCTTCAGGTCTTTTGCGAGGATAGGTCGGAAAGACGGGACTAAAGATGCCTCCATAGGCCTCTACGGGACGCTTCTTTATCATCTGACGCTTAACAGCGCGTACCTCGACCATCTGTACGACGAATTTATCGCTACGAGACCTAGGCGCGGGCTTTCTTTCGGTAAGCGCGGCAAGTCGTACTACGGCCGCGGCGATAGTATTACGGTATTCTACCCCAGCGGTATTTTGTACGGGGCCGGAACAAACCCGTACTTTACATCCCGTATACGCAGGTTCGAGCCCATATCGCGTAATGACAGGCGCGGCTCAGAGAACGCGCGCAAGATCGAAAGAGGGCTTGCTGTTTGGGAGGAAGAAGCGACGCGCAGGAATGATAAGGGCATGCTGTTACGCGTGGCGAATTTTAAGAAGGCGACGACCGTACTCGAAATAGACGTTAAGACCAACCTTCTCTTCGCCGACCCGCAAAATAACGTCGTGCGGCTGGGTCATGTGGAAGGAAGGAGGCACGCCGCATATCTGCCGAAGCCATGTCTGGACGGCATGAATGCGAATAGATCTCTCGACATGCGAAGGCTCGCCTCGATCTTCGATTTTCTCCAGTCCCTTATAGATATATCGAGCAAGATGCTGGACGATAAGATGGATACCGCCGCCCTGCAGGAAGCGAGGAGCATAGTTACGCTGTCGTTTTTGAATAATCCGGACGATTTCTTTGTATCTATGGAGGATATGCGGGATTGGCTGTGCGAGCTCATGAAGGAAGACACGCTCGCTATGTATACGGACCTGGCGTTGGAGCGGTTTACCAGAGAAAAAGAAGCAACGCGGTTCCTGCTTCTCGGGGGAGAATGCAGGGATAAAAATTATTTCGGCGCGGCCAGGATCATATACAATCGCCTCTTCTACCGTTATGAGGCCGCAGGCATGCATTCCAGGGCGGATGCCGCATACAATAAGATGCTTGAAGCGACAACGGGACTTCAGCTTTACGATGAGGGCGGTGAATTACCGATAACATGCGAGTTGGCGAATACCTTTACGGCATTACGGTTCGAAAGATGGGATGATTTTCGCTTAGGCTTCAGGTTCCTTATGACCGGGCGGGGGCTATCCCGCAACATAGAGAGGATGGAGATAGAAGTTCTTAAAAGGTATCTTACCCCTTCCAATGAGGAGCAAGACGGTTTCGAAGACGATGTTAGGCAATACTTAGAAGCGCAGCGTGAGGCGGTTGGCAAAGAGAAGCTGACGGATCTGGAGGCAGAAGTAAACGGTCTTTTGACCGGGTATTTCGGCGAGAAAGGCGATGAAGAGGCCAGGCGCACCTGCGCGGAAAGAGCGTTCAGCGGCCTTAATTTAAACGAGATCGATTACCTGCCAAATATCACACCCGCGGAAAAGAGCATGGTCTCGGACGCAGATTACAGCAGCGAGACAGCTTTCGAGATGAGTAAAAAAGCGGAAGATATACGTAACGCAATAGAAACTCAAAGGCCCAGGCTGACGAAGAGGGCCTGTGTAAGAAGAAAGAGACTGGAGGAGATCATAGGTTCCCTCCGGAGGAGGACAGATTTTATGGGCAGGGGCCTTCTCCCTCAGGAGAAGGCTGTTATAAAACAGGCGCTCGATGACGCCGGCTCTATCAGCATGATGGAGATCGATTCCGTGGTGTTGCCCGGCGGGTGGACTTTCGGGCTGAACACATCCCCGCGAAGCGAGAACGGCCAACTCGATGCGCTGGCTTCTCATCTCCAGGTATTGTTAGCGAAAGACTACCCAAAGACCGCATTCCTTTCGCGGGATGTCCTGGACCGCATAGAAGAAGACGACGAGCTGCTGCGCGAATATCTGTTTGCCGTCCTGATAACCCCTTATGCATCGGAGTCGTTATCCCGGTATCTCAGAAAGTATTTTTTTGACGGGAACTATAAGTATCTTAAAAGCGGTCCTTATACGAAGCAGCGCGTCGGCAGGCTGGAGAACCTTTTCGAAAGGCTCTCCGGATACAGCCGCGCCATGCTATTCTTAGCCAGGATAGGCTACGCGGTAAAGCGGGGCGCTATGCGCTTGTGGCGGGAACCTGGAGGGTCGATAGGATTCCATCGATCAGAGCCGGATGCGGAAGAAGATGATGAAGATGCGGTTCTGACCCATCCATCCGCGGCTTCTGTCAGGTCAAAGATACTTACGCTCGGAGATTCGATCACGCACGGCGTGGGATCTACGCATGGCAAGGCTTACCGCGGCCGTCTCGCCCAACTGCTCGGGATCGACGAATATGAGTTTATCGGTCCATATGGTGATGATCGGACGGGATGGCATGACGGCGATTGCGGAGCCGAAACAGCCAGGATCTTAAATAACTTGCGCGAAGGGCGGCTCGTGGAACGCTACATGACTGATCCCGCCGCGAGGGCCGGCTCTATCCTTATACATGCCGGCACTAACGATATTTCAAATCCGGGCGTATCTCTTGATAATGCCGTCGATAATATCATAAGCATGATCAGGGAAGTCGATAAGTACGACCACGATATCAACGTGTATGCGGCGCTTATAATTCCCCGGAAGGGCGACAACGGCCGCACCGAGGAGTTTAATAGAAAACTTAAACAGAGACTTGTCGAGTACCAGCGCGGCAGGCCTAATCTCCGCATAGTCGACATGTATAAGGCATTTACCGCGGTTCCGGGATGGGAAGAGAAACTACTTGCCGATGAGTGTCATCCCAACGACCAGGGGTATGAAGCTATGGCGTTGGCGTGGTCTCGGGCGATGAGGCCGGCAGGGGTGCGGTATTGCTTCGTCAAGGCCGATAAGATAGGTGTCGATACGAAGGAAGCGCTGAAGAGCATAACGGAGACGGCCGTATTGACGCCTGAGGGCCGGCCTGACTTCGCCGATGTAGTCCGGGCAGCGAAGGATAAAGGCATCAAAGATGATGATGCGATAGAATTTCTGGATGAGCTGATAGAAGAGAACAGGGTACGCATGGCAAAGATGGATTTTGAGGCCATCTATCGCGACGATGTCCTGTATCTGGACGAGAGCCTGTTCGAACCCGGGAAAAAGGACCAGCTGGTCGAGCGCTTATGCGGAGCGATCAAGGCCAGCGCTAAATCCGACAAGCTTATTATCGAAGTCGATGCCCACGGCCTCTGCGCCGCGTTCGGGACCACTATAGATAAGGTGCCGGAGTATGCCTGGGATTGGTTCGCGGAAGGATTGGGCGCGGATACCGTATGGTTAAAAGGCGTCTGGCAGGAGAGCCCGCTGTCGAAAGCCTTGGCGAAAGAATGGCATAAGCTTGACGTTGCGTCAGGTAAGGAGAGCCCCCGCGCCAGGAGAGAGAGCGGGAGCAGGTATGATATATACGACTATATGATAGACCCCAGGCTCATAGAGTGCGGGGATGAGTTTGATAATACCAACGCGGCCATGAGGAGCTTTGTAAGAAAGAGCCTTAAGACAAAAGGGTTGAATATAATGCTCGACTTTGTGACGAACCAGATGGCGGCCGACGCGCCCTGCATATTCGACCCGCGCACCAAGGGATTGGTCTGGGCATGGGATAGCGATGATAAGCGGAGTGCCGAGCAGAATTTTTTTGACGCGATGCGCAAAAACCCGGATTTCGAACACTCATCCAACGAGTACCTGGAAAAAAGGTTTTTGGTGGGCGAACCGGGCGGCTACAGAGAATTTTCCCGCGTTGCCGAAGGCATGCTTTCCGGAGCGGGCGGGATAAAGCCTATGAACGAAGAAGAGGTGCGGACATGGATAGAGCAAGGGACGCTTCCGGACAGATTTACTGCTTACCGGATCGTGCGTCATCTTGAGCAAGGTTCTCTTACCACGGCTCTGGTAAATTACTCGGAAGAGACTACCCGGCGCTACATGGGCGGAATATTGAACACAATAGCAGATATAACGTTTGAAGGCGGGATACGCGGCGATATAGTCCATCGCGCATATTGGAATAAGTATTTTGACGATCACTTAAGACCGCTTGGCATGACCAGGGAGGAAGCCGGCAGGAAGATGCCCAACGAGATACTGGATGAACTAATGAGCGATCTGCATAAAGAGCATCCCGGCACACGATTTCTGGGGGAGGTCCATGACAGTCCCGGTAAAGACGGTAACATGAAATTCTTTACGGATATCGGCTATCGCCAGGGGATAAATGCCACGGCTTATTACAAAGACTATGCCGTAGAAGTGCTCAGCAGGGGCAGGGCTCAAAATGTAAGGGCATATCTTTTTGGCGTGCCTGACGAGGAACAGAAGAACCGGACAACGATGATCACGAATCATGATGAGGCTACGGGGCTCGAGGCTCTCGGGTCTAAAGAGCGCGTAGACGCCGCGATAGGTTTATGCGCCATGCATAACGGCCCTTTCCTGGTCCCGCTCACCGAACTTTTGCCCGAAAAAAGGCCTGATGAGCTTTGGCCGGCCGATCGCGATCATCCGGCCCATAAAAACTGGCGCGATTCGGCAGTCTATATCCCGCGATATAACTTCGACCATCTCGATATGGAAATAGCGGGACTGTGCCGTTTCTTCAGCCGCCCGTCTTTTAATAGAACTCAGAGGCATTGGGTAAATGCGGAATGCGTACGTAAGCTCCAGGAGGATACGGCAATTGCCCTTAAGGAGAACAGCGGTATCCATGCGATAGTTAAGCCGGCATATGTCGATTCCATGGAAAATAGCGGGATCGTTGCAATGGTCCGGCGCTCATCAAGCGAAGATGTGTTGACGGTCATCAATGATTCGGATGTTCCCACCGAGATAACCGTCTGCCTTGACCGGATCTTCGGCGCGGATCGGGAGATCTCTCCCATCGAAGGGGAGTTCCGCACGGGACCGTTCTCAAAAAACTCAAAATACAGGCAATTCCCGAGGACTCTTGTCATAGAGTTGCCGGCATATGGTTTCCGGTCTTTCTCGTTCCATAATACGGCGCGTTCCAAAAAGAGGGGCGAAGAGGTCAGGAGGCTTGTGGATGAAGCCGTTAAGAGGTCCCGCGAAAAGAGCGAAGGCGGAGAAGGAGTGGACTGGGCCGGTAATTTTTACAGGGACCACTCCGGCCAGCTCGGCTCTCCTGAATTCAGACAGGCATTGGAGAGACTGCTATTCTCAAATCAAAGATCGGTGCGGCGCGGCGCGGCGTGGATAATATCACAGAAAGAATTTTTAGGCCCGATCGAGGACAGCCGCCTCGTCGGCGAGGATCGCTCCGTATTGAGGGCGGTACTTGATTGCAAGCCGGAAGACCTTGGCGTGATGCTTGAAGCGATCAGGGCTTTTGCCGTAAGAGTGCCTCTTAAGGAAGAATGGATAATCGCCCAGCTTATGAGCGCGGCGATGACCGTTGATGATAGTAGCCGGCGTTCTCAGTTTATGAGAGAGGCATTCTCTTTGATGCCGTACGCTCCGTCTTTTGGAGATGAGAATGGATTACTGGATGAGTCGTCCGGCGCAAAGGTTAATGAGGCGCTCACGCAGGATAAATTTGAGCAGATCTCCCTTATCCAGGCTCGGAAACTTACGAATATGATCACGCCCGATCTTGCATCGAAGATATTCCTTAAAGAATATGCGAACCACGACCATGGTGAGCATGTCTATGAGATCTCCGGTAAAAAGACTGCCGTAACATTGAAAGATGTGGCGTCAAAAAATTCCTGGATAGCGGCAGGTACGACCTGGAAGCGGATAAACGGCAATGCACTGACAACTCAGCAACTGGTTAAGCTTAAAGCGGAGTCGCAGGAAGCGATGGACGCGTTCGCTCTTACCGTGGAGGGCCAGGTATATCTGTTGCTGCTGGGAGATACTCATGTCGGCCGGATACTTCCGGAAAGCTTTCAGTTCCTCCCCGACGCCGATACAAACAGCGGTTTTTCGGGAAGATATCTTGTTTTCGACATTATCAGGAAGGAATGCCACCGCACATTAGACAAGAAATACCTCACGGAAAACGGCCTCCCGGTGCGTATCCATCATGGCGGTCAGACGATCCATCTTATGCGCTCCGCCGAAGATCACAGGCCCAATATCATACGTGTGTCCGCAGGTTCTCCGGGCATTATTGAGGATGGGCGTTTGCCTGAAGGAAGCGTGGTTTACCTGGCCGGTGCACGCCAAAAAGGCGATATCCGGGAAAAGATCCGCTCTCTCTCCGGGCGCAATCTCGAAGTAGCGATAGACTTGAACGAACTTATCAAAGGATGCGATTTAGGTTTGCCGGAACCCCGTAAACGGCTGTCCGATACGATGCGCGAATGGGCCGAGGCAGGAGTAACGTATTTTCAGATCGACACGCCGCGCAATTTCCCTCTTGATATATTGACAGAATTCAAAGAGGAGTTTCCGCGGGCAAGGGTCATAGTCAAATACGAGGATCTGTTCGGCGGCCAGATAGACATCCATCGTCGTGCCGGGATCGACGGATTCTATGATCAGCAGGAACTGTGGAAGCATGCTTGCGATAGTTTCTCAAAACAGGATAACGCCCAGGGCATGCAGAATTGGTTGACCGATTCCCAGAAATACCTTTCTCTGGGTATATTCACCAATTATCTGTCGAGTCCCGGCGAAGATATGGTATCAACCCATTACGGCGGCAACAGTGAGAAGTATCTTTGCGACCTTGCGACGGTCGCGTGCCTGCCCGGATATTTCATGATCGATCTCCCTTCCAAAGATGACGATATCAGCGATATTATCCGCCAAAGGAGTAACCCGGTCTTCAGCGACGGTGTAGACATGGATATCCTGGGACCCTGCCGGAGCGACGCGGTCAGCTATATCCGTTCCTACCAAGGCCAAAAGGCCATAGTCGTAGCCAACCGTTTTCCCGCAGCCCGGGAGATAGAAGTCACAAGATATCTGGTGGATATGCCGGATATGAAGAGAACCACCGGCCATTTTCTGCCGTGGGAAGCGCGTATCTATTTTGTAGAAGGCGATCACCTTTCGGCTCCGCAGGCCCTGGCAAACAATAACGAGATCTATCGGCATGCAAGAGAAGAGCTCTATGGTGACGGGAATTACATGGCATGGGCAAAACGGTTTTGCGACGAGTGCCGCGATAAATTTGACCGCAAGACCGATGCGGAATTCAGAGTTATTTTCAGGAGTATAAAGTCGGCATTACGGCTTATGATGCAGTATGGCCCGGATAATATGAAGGAAGGCGTGAGGTGGATCTTAACAAACACAATTATAGAAAATACCGGCGAAAAGGGAGGGCTTAAAGAAGAATTTGACCATGTGCTGAGGGAGGAATTCAAGGCTGTGATAGACCAGGCCGATCCGGATTCGCCCGCAGCCGGGAGCGCATTAAAAGAACTGCTCGACGATGCGGCTATATTCCCGGGCTTTAGGGACAGGGTCTGGACTTATGCGGATGAAGCGCTTAAAGCGCCGGTCGGTCAGGCCGACGAAGCCAGGATGCGGAACATTCTTTATGTGGAGGCCGGCCTTCTGTATCAGGAGAACTCGGATTCGTGGGCAGGTAAATTTGTAGATAGACATAAAGGATCGTGGGCCGGTAGATCCGATGAAGGGCATGGTATCGATTGGCGTTCGGATATAGCATTGCTTGCCTTTCATGACGCGGTGCTCGTATGGAACCGGACCGAAGGCCCAATGCGCGCCGGCGGGCATTGGATACTCTACGATCCGGGATCGGCCTTCTCTTCCGCATTCCTTGGATATTACAAGATGCGGTCGGCGGCCATAAATAAGCGTCTTGAAGAGGAAGATGCTCAGGCTGTCGGCGATCTAAAAGATTTTCTTTCCGAGATAGAGGCTATACCTGATCTAAAGACGCATATCGGCGAGGAAGCCATTTCAGGATTCATGAAGTTGCGTATGAAAGAACTGGGCCGGATAGGAGAAAGTCTTAAAACGGGTGATCTGGCGGCTTTTGACACGATGGAAGGTTTTCTTGCCCGCGCCGATGAGATAGCCGGTCTAAGACCCCGCTTTACGGATAGAGCTATTGAAGTAGTCCGCGCGGCGGCAAATACATGCTCAGGCGGCCTGTTGAAGAGCCTCCTTGCGCTTGAGGCCAAGCTTTTGCGGGAGGTGCGTCGAGATAGCTGGGTCTGGCCGCGCGAGCTTATAGAAAGTCATCGCAAACGATGGAAAGACCGGAGTTTTGTTGACGCAGTGCTCGAATGGAACCGCAGTAACGATACCCCGACGTTCCATGCAGCCCAGTGGATGCTCTTTGGCCCGGACTCGCCTTTCTCAGCGGTATTTTTCGATAAGTATAAGAAAGACATAGACGGCATACTCGGCAGCATAAAGAAGAAGACGCCGGAAGACGATCCGGAAGCCTCCCGCGCGTTGCAGTCACTGCTCCGCGACGCTAAAGATATAAGGGGCCTTAACAAACGTCTTCTTGAGGAGATGGCTCAAAGGATAAGCGCTAAAAGCGTTGCTTCCGAGGATCTGGTATTCTATTGTGAGCTGGCTACCGAGCTGGCTCGCACTGAGGCCGACCGGCAACTTGTGGTCAGGATACTGAAATTGGTCCGGGATGCCGGTTCGCATCCTGCGCAACCCGAGCTCTCCGCATCCCTCATGCGTTATAGCCTCCTGGTATTGGCCGCATCGTTCGTCGCCTGGCTGGCGGGGGAGATAACCGGCACAAACAGTCTGATAGGCTTGTATGGAATGGCCGGATATCTATTTGCCGTATTCCTGCCGTTTGCTATACCTGTCAGTACCCATGAATTAGCCGATTATCTCGCTACGTGGATCAAGACAGGGAAGCGTCCCCGCTTACCAAGATTCGAAGGATCGTCGCTACAGGTACTGCCGTCATTCAAGGGCCAGGAGATCGTAAATATCGGCCCGTATGCCAGCGCCGCATTAACATTCATCGCCTTACCTATATTATACTTTGCAGGGGCAGATCCATCCTTCCTTGCCGTCACAGCTGCCTACGCATCCGTTCATACAGTATTCAGCGACAACTTTATCTTCCCGAAATGGGCGGTCAAAAAGCTGGGGATACAAAAGGCAGCATATTGGTGGAACGAAAAGAGGCATGGAGGGATATTATGTCCGCTATTCTCCGGCAAGAGGAAGGATGATCAGGGCATAGGCGACCTTAAGTGGTTGGATATGTTCATAGATTTTGCCGACAAACAGGGCGCAGACATGATCTTCCTGCTTCCTACGACCCAGATAAATCCGGGCGGGATCCCCGGTCTTTCGACGCCGTATGGCAGTATAAGCACATTTGCGCAGAGCGCCATTATGCACCTGCCTCTCGACGAATACCTGGATAAGGCAAAGCTTGGCGAATATATCGATTCGTTTGCCGCGGGCGACGAAGCGAAGAGGCAAAAAATATTGGAAGCCCTGCGGTCGCGGAAGATCGATTACCCATTCATCTATGCTTTTAAGAAACACTGCTGGTGGCAGGTATTCAAAGACCGCTACCCGAAAATGGACGCCGGAGAGAACACCGAGTTCAATTCGTACGTGTGGCAAAACAGGGATTGGATAGAAGACTACTCTCTATTCCATGCTCTCTTTGCCAAATTCGATCTGGCGTGGTGGGATTGGGACGAAAGATACAAGGATCGCGACAAGGGAGCGCTGGATGAGGCCAGGGAGACGTATAAAGAAGAGATCGCGTTCTACAAGTATATGCAGTGGCTTTACGATAAACGATGGAAAGGCGTAAGGGCGCATGCCAGCGAAAAAGAAAAACGCATGATAGGTGACCTGCCTTTATATCCCGAGCCTAACAGCGCCGATGTCTGGACGCATCAGGACTTGTTTATCGAATCGAAGCGCGCCGGAGCGCCTCCCGAACCCGGCATCTCGGAATTAGGGCAGAAATGGATGTTCTGGCCGTATGACTGGGCGCATAAACGTAAGGAAATATTGAAATACTTTGAAAAGCGCATACGCCATATGGCGCAGCTCTATGACGGCATACGCATAGATCACGTTTTAGGGCTTCTCCAGGAGTGGAATGTCGATAAGAGCGATAAGGTCCCGCCCACAGAAGGAGAGTGGGTCCCGAACAATAATGAGGAAGCCCTAAAGTTCGGCAGGAGGAATCTCCGCCATCTGGCGAAAATAGCCGCGCGGACCGGCACGCTGCTTATCGGAGAAGATATAGGCGGCAGAGACAGGTCGATCATAGAGATGATGGATGATGCCTGCGAGAGGCTGCCTAATTTCTATCTCTTCCATATGATAGGCTGGTTGGAAGACAAGAGACAGGATAAAAAACATCTACTGACGTTTGACGGCGGCCACGATCAGCCATGCCGCTTTGCTTTCCGCTGGGAAGAGATGAAGAATGAAAACAAGAGCATAGATATGAACGGCGTAAAACACTTTTTGGCCTCTCATAGCGAGACGATCGCCGATTCCGACACCCCGGAAGATGTGGAGAAGAAGGTGATGAGGGCCATAAGCCAGATGCCGTTCTACTCATTCACATTGCAGGCATTGCTGAGATCACCGAGAGAAGCCAGGATAAATTCGCCGGGCACGCAGAACTTTGAGAACTGGTCATGGAGATCGCAGGATATCGAAGAACTGCTGGAGATGGAAGACCTAGGCTATTTCCACAAGGAGGAACCTCCGGCCGCTACGGAGGGAAAGAATAACCGCGGGGTAGGCGCGGCGTTCAATGAAGATGACGCGTTTACGAAAGACAAGACATCGGTCAGTTCGCTCATCGCCGGTCTTGGACTGGAACCGGGCGCGAGCCAGGACGATATAGACAAAGTTATCCTCGAAGCGGTCAACGATCCGGCCGGGAACGATAAATTACTGCAGATACTGGGCTTCAACAGGCCGCAAAGGCAGGCCCTGGCCGAAGCCTTAAGGCCCTCGCTTGCGGAGAGGGTCCTTTTCGAGAAAGAGAGAAATTTTGCGGGGATCAGGTATGTAGCGAGGGTCCCCGGCATTAAAGACGGGACGATAGATAATGCCCGCACTAAGATAAGGCTGAGTATCCAGTGTTGGCACGATTACGGGCACAACTTCGCGAAGTTTGCGGCGCTTGCTTACGGTATAAAGAAGGACGACAGCGAAGCCGATGTGCGCAGAAAGATAGACGACACAATGCTGGAACATAAGGCGATCCTGAGTGACAGGGAATTCCTCGACAGGATGTCGGAATATTTTGAACACTACCCGCAGTTTCGCCTGTCGCTCGTTTATATTTTGTGGGCCCAGATACGAGCCGTGCCGATAGATGAGGCCCGGCCCTTGACAGAAGTCCTCCTGAAACTTTCGCGGATAAATACCGGGACGTCGCTGGAATTCATCCCGTATTACAAATTGGCCGCCGTGAAATATCTCGCCCTCTTAGGTATAGACAATACGCACTCCATAATAGTTCCGCTTGCCCAATATCCCCGGGAAGATAATTTCTTCAATACTGCCTTCCAAATACTCGTGGATCTGGCCGGGAAGAACAAGCTCAGAGACCTCTTTGCGTTCGTAAAGCCGAAGGCTCCCTCTAAACAGGCAAGGCTTGTGACCAGGATCGTCGTCGAGGCGTATCCTGCCGGCAGCGGTTATGCAGAATTTCTTGAGCGTGCGGCGCGGCATCCGGACGAAGAAGTGCGGAGGATGGCTGCGGAGGCGTCAGCCCCAACGGAACGCAGGGACGAATGGGATGAGGATGATGCCGATGAATATCAGGACCCCGTAGAAGCGGATTCGGGGCTGCCGGACTTCGTAGAGAGAGAGGGCGGGCCTTCGCTCTTAGCGCCGTGCAAGGAATTCAGCCTTTGCTCAATGGGCGCCCTCTCGACCGTGCTGATCGCCAGCCCTGAGATACCGGACAGGAACACCGATTGGTACATAAAGATCCCGGTAACGATAGGCGATACCCTGGAATCTATTGCCGCCGTCGAAAGGGAAGGGAGATTGTATGAAAGATTCTTCTCTGACCCTGCTTTCGAGAGGATGAGGAAAGCGCTGCCCGCGTTCGTAGGATTTACAGAGATCGAAAGAGACTGGAGCCGGGAACGCTATATGCTGGAATGGTATTTTGATGATTATTCCGCGGAAGAGATCCCGTGCCTTGTCACCGAGGATGTAAAGGGTCAGGATTTCAGTTCGATAATCGATAAAGCGCGCGCGGGGCTCATCACAGGATCCGAGGCGGCAGAATATATTTTACGCTTAGGAGATGCGCTTGCAGAACTGCACCGTTGCGGGGTCGCGCATGGAGATCTCAAGCCGGCGGATATTTTTATAAATACCGCGGATAGGAAAGTCACGATAATCGATTTCGGCGTTGCCATAATAAGAGACGATAAGGATTTCGGGTTAGAGCGTCTGAAAGAATTGGGGTTGGAAGGCTATTGGAACGAATTTAGCAAACAAGGTGCGGATCGTTTAAAGAGGGACATCCGGGCCCTGTTAGAGATCGTAGGCAGGATGCTGGAAAGGTTCGATCTGCGCGGATATCGTGAGACAAGACGCAGGCTGGAAAGCAGTAATGATATAGAAGAAGTGCTCGTAGAGTTAAAGAAGGTGGCCGGGCAGCTGCGCCCAAAGACCGGCGGTGGGATAGGTCGGGCGTTCAACGGGATGGGCTGGGCGCCGTTTAGAGGGATGGGCGGACCGGCCGGGATATTTGGAAGACTTCCATTCTTTTCATTGCTCAATTATAGCGTCAATTTTGCGCGGCAGAGAAAAGTCTCCGGCGGATCAGGCGAGGCCAGGATAGAGCCTTTAACGCCGGAGGAGTCCGAAACGGCGGCGCGCATTATGTCGCAAAGCCGTAAGAATAGGAAAGATAAGCGCGATCTTCTTACCATACTCGTCCGGCACGCGCCGGAAGGTACGCGGCTGGAATCCGCCGACCTGAACAGGATCGCCGGGAGGCTGGGGATCCAATGGCCCAGGAATGAGATATCCGCGGCGATATTCGATGCCGTCCCCGGCGGAGCGCGCGGATTGTCGCGATTGTGTCATGGCGACCAATCCTCCTACATGGTCCTGTTCGGGCAGAAGATAGCGAAGAATAATATAGTGGAAGCGAGCCTGGTATTGGACGGCCTGCCGCCTCCGGGAATGGGCCGGTCGATAACGTATAGCGCGGCATTTAAAATAGCCCGTTTTGTCTTAAGAGGCCTGCAATCGGAAGGCATACTTCCTAAAAACAAGGATATCTCCGAGGAGCTTTCCATCCCGATAGACGATGTTAGGAGGCAGATGCAAATAGTCAAAGGCCTCCTGCTGGATCCGCAGGGGTCGAGGGCCGCGATGTCGAAGCTTGCCGAACAAGGGCGGGAAGATGCCAAAGAAGCGGCCAGGTTTGCCGATATCAGGCGGAAGGCGTTTGATGCCGCCGAGAGATCTGACAGGGAAAAGGAGAAGAGGGTTTACAGAGGAAAAGTCAGGCCGAATAAGGTGTTATATCCTTTTGAAATAATGCGCGAGGACCTGTATCACTTAAGAGAACTTGAGCTGGAGATCGCCGAGTTCATCGCCGAGGCCGATAAGATAGAAAGAGCCGGGATCGCGCCTGACGACTCCAGGGATAAGTTTGTGATGCTGAAGAACGAGCTCAGTTTCCTGGAGATATGGTTCGAGGAGATGGGCGGCATGGGCTATGCGGCGGAAAACCTGACATATGTATATGATCTCCAAAGATTACTTGGCGAGGCGTTCAATTTAAAAATATTCCCGCTCCTCAAGATGAATATTATTAAGCCGCCCGATCTTTCGGAGGAGATGGCGGCGATCGATGTGGTCAGCTTACTGGATGCCGCCGGCGATCTCTTAGTGGTGCGCAGAGGGGAAGAGCAAGTAGGACATTGTGCCATCAAGGCAGAGAAAGGGTGCGTTTATCTGGATCAACCCGTCATATTACCGGAATATAAGAATGCCTACGTAATGACACAGCTGTTGGATGAAGCGGTGAGGTATTGCCAGAGCGCTAAAAAGAAGATCATGCGCCTCGAGGCTGTCAAGATAGGCGCCGAAGACGCCGGATTCCCGGTTATATTTTGCAGGAGATATTTCATACGCCATGGTCTGGCGATGGAGAGGACGGATAAGGATGGAAATTTTGTGGAGTTCACCGTCAAGGTGCCTGCCCTGCTGAAGAAAGATGACGATGCGCAGGAGCCTAAAGATGAGCTTGCGCCCGGCATGCTACCCTGGACGCTTGAATTCGGCAGATGGTGGTATGATGAAGAAGGTTTAAGCGAAAAAGATCTGCGCGACAGGACTGCCCTTAACATAGCGCCGTGGCTCGAACAGACAGGGAAAGGGATAATATTTGCGGTTATATACGCGGTACTGAGTTCCTCCAATCCCGCCCATCCTTTATTGAATATCGCTATGTTTACAATAACGGCCATAGCAGTCGGCATAGCGTTTACTTTTCTGCATCTATTTAATGAAAGGGCCCCGCCTCAGACCCTGGAAGATGTTCTTACTGCTCCCGTGTTAGTAAGCCTGTTCGACGTCCTCATATTCCCGTTAGTTATCCTTGCCTCTATGGTTATTAAATCAGATCCCATGATAAGTGTTGCGCTTGGTATGTTTATCACAATAGCTGCAAGCACTGAATTCCATTACGAAATAAACAAAAGAGTCCACGAGCTTCGCAAAAAAGGCGCGAATTTAGGATACGCTATGCTGGGGGATCGCAAGCTAGGCCTGACCACGCCGACACAAATATCGCAACCTTCCGGATATTTTTCTGGGGATAATTCGAAATATACGCATATAGATTGCGGCAATTTCTCAAGTATTTATCCGGAAGTAGTAGACAGAGAAAATCCGGAAGTACTGGAAAAGTTCCTGAAAGCGCTGGATGAAATAAATGCCGGGAAAACATATGACGCGCATATAAGGATAGGGTGCGAGAAGGAGGCGGAGCGGGTCCGGCATATTTTAAATACTCATGGTTTTGTGGTAGATACGATAACTTGTTCCGGAGAGGTAGGCGGAACATTGTATCATGTTTATAATAGGATTCGTCTCGGAGGCGTTAATCTGATAATCGATACCACCGCGGAACAAATAGAAGCAAGCCTGGATGGCCTGGGCTGCGTTATGATGCCCGAAGAAATAGCGGACAGTATGCCATTTTATGGTAGAACCTCGTGGCTTAGCGTTACAAGAAACGCCATGGGCAGGATAGCGGCGTTTGAAGGCACATTGCAGGAAATGAAAGTTTGTTTTAAAGGGGCTGAGGCGGGAGAAGTCGAAATGGGTGAGGTTAGAAGCGACAACCCGTGGCTTCGAATTGTCACGTCTCATGGAACGGAAATTCTTGTCGGCAATAACGGCATTGTAATCCCATCTGAAGGTTTTGAAAAAAGGTTTGACGCCGCTGTTGATGTAGATTTTTGTATAGAAAACGGTGTAACGGTTTTTGCGATAGGTGAAAAAACAAAAGAAGCCGGAAGCGTAAAAGCTCTATACGATGAATTTGCAGCGCCGGCGTCACAAACCGAAGAATCATCTCCGCGTAAAGTATCTCTGGGCGTGAAGGCCGTATGGGCACTTGGCGTGCTCTTGATAGCCGGGTTGGCCATAGCCTGCATCGGGTATATGCCGGATATCCCGTCTGTCGCATGGAAGTACCTTCCGATACTTGCGGAAGGGTGGGTGCTTATAATGTTCACCTCCGCTATTAGCAAAGTCCAGAACCATTTCATAAAGCAGTGCGCGCTCATGACGCTTGGCCTGGCCGCCTGCCTGCTCACGTTCCATATCGCCCTGCCTTACTTTATGCCGTATTTCGGATATAACGCTATCGAGATGAGCGGCAAAGCGTTTACCCTGCTTGCCCTGGATCTGGCTATCCGGTATCTTTCGACCTTTGCGGGCGCTCTACTTTCGAAATATCTTACTAATTGGCGGCAGGGGGAGAAGACGACGCGAAAGGATGTGAAGGTCGCTTTGAAGTGGGCATGCGCGTTCGGCATGGTCTGGGGATATTATTTCAATTTCAGCATCCTGAATTTCCTCTGCGTCGCGGTGCCTGAATATGCTTACTTTTCTTTCCTGGCGCCGGAGTATGCGACCAGAGTAATGCGCATAGCCTTTGATATCGGCATAGCTTCAAACCTGGCGAATGTATGGCTGAGCGTTGCCCTCGGCGCCGGCTTCGGGAACAACAACGATATTACAAGATCACGCGCCGACCGTATCAGATCGTTCTTCTGGCTTGCGCCCATGAGCGCCATTTTCTGGGGGCTGCTGGTCCTGCCCCTAACGTGGTCCTTCTTCCCGAATGGCGGCATTGGCTTTAAATTCTTACACGGTTTCTTTAATATACTTTCGATCGGGATCGTGCAGGGTGTCGTAAACCGTTTCTTCCCTGTGCAGAACGGAGATATCGATCTTCAACCCGGCATCGGTGCCGGCATCGATGCCATCGATCCTGCGACGATACCTCAGGATAAGCCTGTTGCGGTAGCTTTCGATGTGCATGGAACATTGCTGCAGCCGAACTGGAAAGAGGCCTTTGAAAAGACATATTTTGAACTGATGCATATGCCTATTACACCGCAGTGGATAAAAGAGCATATATGGAAGAAGACCGATGCGCAGATAATTGATGCCCTGGCCAGGGAGTCGGGAAAAGACAGAGAATATGTAGAGAAGAGGCTGGCGGAGATATGCGACAGCATATGGGATAGCGAAGTCCCGCCGCTAGTTCCCGGCGCGCTCGAATTCGTAAAGGCGCTTAGGGCGCGCGGCGTCCCTATATTTATCGTGAGCAGGTCTTACACCAAAAATATACTAAAACAATTGAAGAGCGCGGGTTTCCTCGAGTACATACCGGTTGAAAATGTCGTAGGAAGGCAGGATAAAGCCGAAGGTGATTATAGCCGCGTCGAGATGATTAAGGCGGTCGAAGCGCATTGCCCCAACCATACGCTTGTGTATTTTGACGACTGGACCGAGGCGATAGGCAGGATAGGTCCTTCCGCGGTATCTTTCGGTATAGCGCAGGGAGAGGGAGAGGAGTTCGATTACAATTACGGGCAGTTGAAGGGCGCGTATCCGAACTATATCATAAAGCGGCAATATGATTGGAAGGCGCTCGATAAATTCCTGACAGTCCCGCCCGAAGTCCAGCTTAAGGATGAGAAGATACCCGTCGCGGATGGCCTTGCGCGTGAATTGCCTGTAGTGCTTCCCGCCCCGCGGCATGAACATATAGGCCTGCACATCGACATTAGCGATGATCTGGAATGGATAACGTATTCTATCGTCGATGACGATAAGGATGTGTTTAAAGAGGACGGGACGGTCGATTACGGCGCGTTAAAATTAAAAGAATTGATCAAAGTGCGGAGCCATCGCCTTGTAACGCCAAAGCGGCTCTTGGAGGAAACGCTTAAGGGTGAAACAAGGGGAGCGTTACTGCATCTCTTGTCGGAAGGGAAGAGGTATACGCGGTATAAAGGTATTACGACATCCTGGGATGCGGCTGTGGATAAAGATGCGTGGACCACAAATATCGATACCGTATTCATGCATAAGAGGATGGAGGAACTCGGCATATTCGACAGAGACGACATAAAGTCAGTCATAGAGATCGGGGTCGGTGGAGGTCATCTTTCGACAGCTATGGCTGCACGCCTGCCGAACCTCAGGCAGATCTCGATAACGGATATAAGTTTATACGCACTGAGGGCGGCCAAAAGATGCATAGGGCCGTATCTTGGCGTTGGAACGAAGCTGCGATGTTATTTCGGCAAAGGCATAAAGACGGTAGAGGGCGGCGCCGATCTTGTAGTGGTGAACCCGCCCTATATTCCTACGCCGCCTTTTATTGAAAATAAAGACGGAGATCCTTACAGGGGGACGGGTCTTATACGCGAGATCCTTAAAGAAGGCGTCAGTAAGCTTAATAAGAATAACCCGCAAGCCCAGATACTCATTAATATAAGCAGTATGGCACAGAAGGACTGGGACAGGTATTGCGAAGAGTTTAAGGATTTTTTCACGATCACCCCTGTCGGACCGCCTCTTGAGGTGCCGCTTAAAATATGGACCATAGCGTCGACGCCGGAATGGACAAATTGGCTCGTTCAGGAAGGCGGTCTCAGATTTAATCCGCAAGCCGGACCCGAAGAAGAACCGTATTCGCATACTATCCAGGTCTATTCGATAAAGCCAAAATCACATATTATAGAGTCTCCCGGATTGCTGCTGCGCCTGACAAGGCGGCCTATGGAATTTCTGAAAAAAGCTTGGCCGTTCATTAGTTTAGTTTGCTTATTGTCAGTAGCGGCATATATAACCGTTCTTCTTGTCCGCGAGGAAGAGGTCAGCCCTGTCCTTTACGCTCTTTTAATCATCTCTTCTGCCGCAACATCGCAGGCAGGCGCTCTCGGTTGTTTTAACCCTGTCGACTCACCGGCTTCATTTGACTCAGAATATCAGCAGACGATGCGTGAGTTCCATGAAATGATGGTGCGTCGAACGGCCAGACCGGATGTAAGGATATTTATTATGGCGCTCCTGGGCGTCAAAAACGTCCGATCAATTTACAAAAAGTACCGCATACAGGAAATCGTCGATTATATCCCGATAGTAAGATCATTATTCCGTCTCTTTTTACCCGATGTACGCTCGTACTCCTATGTAACCGACAAAGAAATTAAAGACGCGGAGAGCGCCTGGAATACCCTGTTTAAAAATGAAGAAAACGCAAGAAAGGTGTTTGTGCTGGCGACCATTCTTAAAGGCTTGCTTTTGGCTGCCGGTGAAGACTCTACCAAGGAGTTCTCCGCGCATACTTCCTTACCGCCGGTTGAATATGCCAAAGAAAAAGACCTTTTATTCAAAATAGCAAAGAACGTTTACCTGTGTCCTATCTCGGAAAGTTTTCGCCGGCACATAATACTCGGGACAGATGAAAAAGGAAGGACGTCGTTTAAATTCGAAATTATCATACCGGGCGATACAAGATACAGAAAAAATCCGCATATCGAGAATCGTTATAGGATCGCGAAAGATATGCAAGAGGCTTATCCGGGCCGGGATTTTTGCGCGAAACCTTTCTGGGAGCCTATCCGGTATCCGAACGGTACGTATTCTCTCTACGGAAGAGACGATAAATTTGATGACGAAACCCCTCTTATGGTGATGGCGTTCGAGTATGAAGACGGCAAAAGGCTTGACCATATGTCAGATCCTATGCTGGATAAGGTTGCCGAGAGGGCAGGAATAACACGGCAGAAATTGAACGGCATCATTATCGAGCAGATAGCGGAGATAGCGGCCGCTACCCACGCGCTGGGGTATGTCGGCCACGTTAAGGCAGGGGATAGCGTACGCAGCGATATGCATCTCGAAAATTTCAAGCTTATCGAGCGTGAGAACGGCGAGATCAAGATAATGCAGGTGGGAGACTTCGAGCATTTCAGCAAGGTTGATAATTTCGAATCTCCCGACATGGAGCGCCTGCACGATATCAGAAATTTGGTTTTGTCCGACGACGGTCCTACGAAAAGCCTCAATGATATAACGGGATGTACCATCCCGCAGTTCATGAGTTTCTACGAGAAGTATTACCGCGAATTCAGGGCGGCTCGGGACGAGGTCGATCTGCCTATCATGGGCTATAAGGTAAAGAATGAGGTCTTGAGGTCCAAGCATGTGGCCGATCAGAAAGAGCTGGGACAGCAGCTGCAGGAGATAGCCGGGCTGCTTGAGAAGGAATGCGGGTACATGGGAGCAGATGTTGTTCGCTACCGTTCGCGACCCAACGGGCCGAAGTTGGTCGATATGCGCACTACTATGGTTGAACTTTTGCCTCAGCTCATCAGCAGTCTTGGCGGCGGAACACCTGAGCTTACCCTTCATAGCAACACCCTGGGGGATGTGAAGTTGCGGTTGGAGGACGTGATAGTCAGGAACGGAACCGGCCTGGAGATGTATAGCGTGCTTGTAATAATCAACGAAAAACTGGCGTTGAACCATGCCGGACGGAATGCAATGGTGGTTTACGCGCAAAATGAACAGAAGGTCGTCCACGAGGTTTCGGAATTGAGATCCTGGATAGAGTTTGCCCGCAACAGGTACATTCCGGAAACAAGGTCTATGCTTGCCTCGGAAGACGATATTCGCGGGCATCGTCTCGGCACCAGGATCATCGAATGGGCCAATAATAAAAAGTGGAAAAAGGAAGCCGCTGAAGTTGCCGATGGGCAGGCGCAGGTATTGCCGGACTCGGAAGGTTACACTCTTATGAGACGGTCCCACCTGAGCGCATGCAGGGAAGAATTTAAATACATGATACAAAATTTCCCGGAGCGGGCACGGCAAAGGCTATTACGCGATCTTTCGCCCGAAGCTATCGCGTATATCACCGAGAACGACCTGAAGCTGGAGATCGTGGAGTCCGAAGATCAGGACGAGTTCACGCTCGCGCGGGACGGCAGGACTATAGTCATATCGACTTATTGCCTCTCTTCAAGGCATACAAAGGCGTGGATGACGAACCGTATTTTGTCATATGTGCGGTTCCTGCGGATGATGAAAGATGTGCTGCGAGAGGAGGCGCGGGAGTTGGAGGGAGAGCCTGATCTTAAGGTGCCGTTTGCCAATGCCGTCGATGAGCTTTGCGCTTATATGGTGGCCGAAAGAGCCGCTTATGAAAATTTCTGGAACAGGAATGGCCGGTCAGAACACGACCTCGAGACTTTCTACGTTGAGCGTTTAAGGCGTCAGGCCAGCATAACCGTCAATGATATGTACAACTTTGCCGGAGACATGTTCCTTAAAGAAGTAAACGCCGCCGAAAAGGCCGAGATAGAAAGGACGCCTGTAGAGATCGTCAGGATAATCGTTGATGGCCTTATCAGAAAGCTCAACCGGCGCGTTAAGGCCAAGACGGATGGGGCGTTCAGCGAGTTTGAGCTCGATGATATATGGTTCGATCTGCCGATATGGGACGCGCCCGCGGATCGGGCGAATACCGATTCCAGCGAAGCTTCGGCTGTGACTAAGGCGATAGTATCCCGCACTTTCATCATAGACGCGAAGACGCTTGAGCGGAAAGAAGCCATATTGACCACTGATGAAAAATACCCGCGCACTATCTTTGCTACGGTAGACGGCGTAAAGATCGGATATATAACCTACAGCATAAAACCATACGAAGGCCGCCAATCGATCGATATCTATATTCAGGTCTATTCTGGGAACAGACATAGTGACAAGGATAAGCGCGGATACAAATGCGTAGGCCTTCGCCTTATGCAAGCCATCGCCAGTCTGAGCATGCATGATGAGCGTACGAAAGGCGCCATACACCTTAGCTCAGCCGTCGGCAATCGAGATGCGCAGGAATTTTATCAATTTTTACAGCGATTCGGCCTGAAGCGTAAAGTGAAAACCGGGCCGATCGAATGGTATCTTGAGACGGATGACGCGCGTTCATTTATTGATGGTGTCGAGATATTCGTTGCCCAACACGGTAA
>JAQURV010000007.1 GCA_029004355.1 Candidatus Omnitrophota bacterium | reverse complement strand
TTCTCTTCGCCTTCCGCTTTATGGCTTGCTTCAACTTCATCTGACGCTGAGTTCTAAGTCCCATATGGTCTCCTTTCTTTAGATTTACCGTCTCGCTGTATGTATAAACAGTACCAGGCCGAAAACGAAAAACGCCGCGTTCGGCAGCGATACGCCCAATATCGGCGGCACCGCTCCGCGCAGCGACATCGCTATCCCGCCTAAAAACGTGCCCCAGTATACCGCGAAGAGAAGCAGGCTTATCCCGAACCCTATCGACTTTTCGCTCCTCTGGGCCTTTATGCCGAGCGGTATCCCCATAAGTATGAGGACGAACGACGCTATGGACATATTGACCTTTTTATATATCTCCACATAGAGAGGCGTCGGGTCCATATTCTGCGCCTTCACGCTCTCTATCTCTTTTGTGATCTCCTGCACCGTCATCTCCCTCGTCTTCTTGTTTATCGCGTCCTTCTTCAGAAACTTCGCTATATCGATCGTCATATTGTATGTCTTGAAATTCAGTTTATAAAAGTTATCCGGCTCCGTCGGAGAAGGTTCTTCGCTCGTCCCGTTAAAAAGTTTAAGATCTATGACGCTTGTGCCGGGCTGGTTATGTATCTCGCCCGATTCCGCGACTATCGTGCGGGTCGTCTTGCCCTCCTGCGGCTGGTATATCCTTATGTTCCTGAATTTGTTGCCTTTTATCTCGTATATGAATATGACGTAGTTGCCGAAACCCCTTATGAACGTCCCCTCTTCAAGCATCGCGGCGGGATTTTTCATACCGATCTCTTTCACCACCCTGCGTGACGCGAAAGAAGCGTTGGGCGATATCTGGTCGTTCAAATAGAACGCTATGAAACTAAAGAGTACCCCGAGCACAAGTAACGGCAGGGATATCCTGAAGAGCCCGATGCCGCTCGCTTTTATGGCAGTGAGTTCGCCGTCGCCTGAAAAACGGCCGAAAGTAAGCACGACGGCCGTGAGCGCCGCTATCGGAAGCGTGAACGAGAGGAGCCACGGAATGAGAAAGAAGAACAACTGCAACACCGAAAGTATCTCTACGCCTTTATTGATAACCAGATCCGCCAGCTGTATCACGTTCCCTACTAAAAGAACGAACGTGAATACGATGATCGACATGATGAACGAATGGAAAAACTCTTTCAGGATGTAATCGCGCAGTATCTTCATAAGGTTTTTCTACGAAAGGGCGTCTTTCAAAAAGTAAAAGATATCGCTCCACATATAATAGCCAAAGAATTCCCAGATGGGCGGGAAGATCCTTCTCACTTCGTAATCGATATAATCGTTGTATACCTTCACTACTGTATAATGCAGGAACGCGCCGCCTGCGCCCGGGATCTGTGTCGGCATACCGCCGCCGCCGGAAGTAAGGTATTTTACCCCGCCGAACTCCTTTGCCTTGAATATATGCTCGTGGCCGGAAAATACGATATCGACCTTATATTCTTCGCAAAGTTTCATAAAGCGGTATGACCACGTGTTGCCCTCGGGCCTGTACCATGATTGAAAATAAGGCGCTACGGGCGGTTTGTGCATGATTATGAAACGGTGCGCGTATCCGGAGGACTTCTTCAGGTCTTCTTCAAGGTCGGCAAATTGTCCGTCGGTCATATTGCCCGAAATATTGTCGATGACTATAAAATAGGAATTCCTGTCGGTGAAAGAAAGGTCCTTCTTGCCGACGTACTTCCTGAAGAGACTGCCGTCGTCCTTATCCTCGTCGTGGTTTCCCATGGCGCTTATCACCGGGCACGAAACCTGCGAGCGTATCCTGTTATAAATGCGGTAATCCCACGCCGACCCCCTGAACGTGTTGTCGCCCGCGGTTGCCACAAAATCGATCGGGACCTTTTTGAACCGCCCCTCGCGGTTGATGCTGCGCACCACTTTCAGCGCGGCGCTGTCGTCGAATATGAGCCCGGCGTGGATGTCGCTCAAGACTATAAACTCGAAGTAATTGCCTTTGTTCGCTTTCAGTTTTTCCGAGGCCTGGGAGTTAGTGTATGGTGCGGGATCGCTGGAAAGGTATAGCCCTGCCACAGGCGCGAGCGAATAAGCGCACGCCGCGATCAGTATCATTGCTATTATCTTTATGGTCTTCTTCATATATGCTAATTATATTATAGCGCGAAGCGGAAAATGTGTAAAGGGGTAAGGTCGGTGTCCTTAAGGTCACGAAGTGACACCACTATAGAGAGGATAAGATTACACAAGAGAAGGAGAGAATTTCTCCTTCTCTTGTGATATAGAATATTCTGTTGAATCCATAAGGGTACATTTAGGAAAGGGGTGACAGTGAGCGAGCAGATGTTATTTTGAGGTTTGTTTGCGAGCGAACGTCATCAGGGGAAAACAACGTTTTCCCATATGACATTTTTTGCAGGGGTTGACGGAATGATAAGGTCCTTCGTCGGACTACAGTCTAACTACATCCTCCTCAGGATCATTTTTTGCCCGAGTGAAGTCATGGCAAAAAATGGCGGAGAGGGAGAGATTTGAACTCTCGATACAGGTTTGACCCCGTATAGCGGTTTAGCAAACCGCCGCCCTCGACCACTAGGCGACCTCTCCGAATTTACGAAGACTTTATTATTTTCGTTTCTTCTTGAAAAACTCTTTCATGAGGGAAGCGCACTCATCCCCTAATACGCCCCTCGTTACTGCGACCTTATGGTTCAATTTCAGCTTGTTTATGTCAAATTGCGAACCGAAGGCGCCCGTCTTGGGGTCGGAGCATCCGAAGCAGACCCTTTTTATCCTCGCCAGGACAAGGGCGCCGGCGCACATGGCGCAGGGTTCAATTGTAACATATAAGGTCGTATCCGGCAACCTTTCGTTCTCGAGATAGGAAGCGGCCTGCGTGATCGCTATCATTTCGGCGTGGGCGGTGGGGTCTTTGAGGAGCTTTATTTGATTGTGCGCTTTCGCGATAACCCTGCCATTGCAGGTTATTATGGCGCCGACAGGCACTTCGTCCGTATCGAACGCCTTTTCGGCCTCTTTCAGCGCCTCGGACATGTAGAAACGGTCTATCTTCGATATCACGAGGGTATTATACTGCAATGACGGATTTTCTTCAAGTAAGGCTTCAAATCCCATGCAGGCTACCACAACAAAAAATCACCGCAGTTTATCTGCGATGATTTTTCAACATGGTAGCCTTCACAAGGAGAAAACCCAAAACGCCGGTTATTTTTATAGAACGAATCTATCTCTAATAGATTACTACGCCAAAGCCAGGTAGTCAAGCTCGGCATCGCGCCTGCCTGTCCGTCAAAACTATAGCAGGCGCTCTCGCGTCCTCGCCTATCACCACCACTAAAAACTCACATCCCTACAGCTCGTCCGCTGCCGCCTGCTGCATGTCAAAATGACCTTGTGGACGGCGGCTTGCCGAGCCACTGAAAGCAAAAAGGCAAATTTTGGGCGCGGGCAAAATTTGCCTTTTTGCGAAACCTCTATCCTGGGAAGCGAAAATCGTATGCTATATAGTAGTAGCTCACTGCGGAATATGTAAAAAATAAACAAAAAACTTGACATTTATAGTATTTATGCTATACTTTAATAGAAAGATGAATTCATTTAATCAAAATGAAACAATTAAAGGAGAAAAAATGAGATACGTTGTTGATATCAGTCAAGAACAGTCAGAGAAAATTAATAGTCTAATTACCGCTGGAAAGTATCAGACAGTCGCACAATTCATTTCTACGTCTCTAGAAAATCAAATCTATATAGAGCAAACGGAAACAGTGCATAAGTCGGAAACTATTAACGTGAAGAAAAAATTCCATGACAAAGGTGGTCATTATGAAGAGGATGTGGAAATTTATCTGCCATCGATTTTGGATAGCTCTCCAAAACTAGTAGAGGCGCCATCTTTTTCTCAATTGGTATGTTCTTTGCAAAAAGTAAGTCAGGAAAAATGCTGGCTGTGGGGGCAAGTAAATAAGGTGTTTCCTATAAAATTAGGATTACGTGTTCTTTTGGCGTCGCTTAAAGATGACCAGTGGATTGAGCTCGAAGCGTATCGTGAAAAGGCCGCTGATGTGGCACTTGCGTATGGAAATAAAATAAGAAAACATGAAGATTCTCAATTTAAAAAAAGAGATGAAAGAATATCCGCTGGTTTGCCTCACGGATCAAATGATGAAAAAGAGAAATGGATAGATGTAGGCAGTAAGGCGCGGTATAAGTCACATTTTTTAGCCTATATGAGAAGGGATGGAAAACTAGAAGGAGCAATGCCGTTCTTAAGATTTGTAAATCTTAAAAAGGATGAAAAAAATACAATTCTTATCGGCTTAACAGAGGCAGGACTATCATTCGCCAGGTTAGACAATCCAGTTATAGATAATAACGATTTTGAGAATGGATTCAGCGAGAAAGAAACAGATTTTTATCTAAATCATATTTTGAAATATGTAAATGGCGAAAGTGGCGCAATAAAATGGTTGCTAACTGTCATTTCGAAAGGAATAAATGACAGAGGCTCTATTAATAAAGCACTAAAGTCTGAAATGTCAACGGCCTGGGAAAATTCATCCGATGCTGTAATTAATACACAGCGAGCTGGTCTAATGGCGAGAATGTCTGAATTAGGGTTACTTGAGAAAGAAAAGAATGGTGTTAATGTTAAATATGGAATGTCAAAATATGGAAAAAATTTCATGGGTAGAAAATAAACTTCATTTGAACAAGGAGCTACCAAATGGACAAGTATAAGAAAATATTGGATTCCTTACTTAAGGCAGAGACTGAAGAGGAAGTAAACAATATAGTAGAAAATGATGCTATTTTTAAAAACGAAAGCAATTGGAAAAAATATGGAGATCTTGACAATAATTGGGGGTCGGTAGGAAACCAGCAAGATGAAGCGGCCGCTGCTTTAGTTGAAAAATTAACAAATGCGATAGATGCACTTTTGCTACTTAAATGTCGTTTAGAAAATATAGAGCCAACTTCAGATAAAGCACCTAAGGATATTTTTTCAGCGGCAGAACAATTTTTTGAAATCAAAAGAAACAAGCTCCATGAATTGCCAAAGGATAAGCTTAGTAGTATTTCAAAAAATATACAACTTATTGCTACTGGTTTAAAAGGTGCGGAAGGTTGCCCCTCACTTTCTATTGTGGATTTTGGAGAAGGTCAAAATCCAAAGAATTTTCCACGAACATTTCTGTCACTACATAAAAGCAACAAATCCGATATTAATTTTGTAATAGGCAAATTTAATATGGGCGGCACTGGCGTTATTCGATATTGTGGAAAAAGACATGCATATCAGTTATTGATTTCAAAAAGATGCCCCAACCTAAAGGATTCTGATAACCTATGGGGGTTTACACTGATTCGAAGACAGCGACCATCCGGGCTTACTCGTAACTCTATAATACAATATTTTGCTCCTAACGGCGAAGTGCCTGTTCTTCAAGAAAAAACGCTTACTTTACTGCCGTTCTGTAAAGGCGAGTTCGCAGAACCATATAAACTTCCAATGGAATGGGGCACCTATATTAAGCTCTATGAATATCAAATGAAAGAAAAAACGGATATTTTATTAGATTTATTTGTCAATCTTAATAGATTGCTATATAGAATTCCACTACCAATACGATTGGTTGAATGCCGAGAATATGGTCATCATTCACCTGAATCGAATTTGATGGGCATGGATCAAAGGTTGCAATCTGATAGATCGGAATTATTAGACGCAGATTTCCCAGCAAGCACATTTGCAAAATTAGGTCCATTGGGGAAAGTCGAGATCAACTATTACCTATTTAAATATGGGATCGATAGAAGGCAATTAAATAGATGGGTTGGAAGGGAGCCTATTTATTTTACAATTAATGGACAGACGCACGCACGTCTCCCCGCGTATTTTTTCAAACGAGAGAGCATTAAATTAGATTATTTGGAAGATTATTTATTAGTGAACATCGATTGTTCAGACGTATCCAACGATTTGGGGGAAGACCTTTTTATGCCATCCAGAGACAGAATGGCTAAAGGTGAACTTCGAGAGCAAATAGAGCAAGAATTAGAACGCATCCTTAAATCGCACACCGGCTTGACGGAGAAAAACGAACTCTATAGGCAAAATAAGGTTAAAGATAAAATTGCAGATGAAACTATCAAGCTAGATGTTTTAAATAATATTTTGTCTACAAATCCTATGCTAGCACGTCTTTTTGGGCAAGGAATAAAACTCAGCGATCCATCCAAGCGCGGTGTATCACATGGTGAGTTTCAAGGGAAAAGATTTCCAACCTATTTTAAAATAGCAAAAAAACATGAAGGATTATTAATAAAACAATGCCCAATTAAAGGCCATTGTGTCGTTTTATTCGAGACAGATGCGCAAAATGATTACTTAACACGCTTAGACGAACCAGGTAAATTAATAATTACCAATGATAAATATATAAAAAATATCTTTCTATTTAATGGCATTCTTCATCTAGAAATATATCCGAACGGAGACTTTGCCATCAACGATCATATAGATTTTAATGTTAGATTAACTTCTCCAAATGCAATCGAAGGTTACTTTGAAGAAAATTTCAGAGTAGTGCTTACGCCTGAGGAAGAAAAACATAAGAAAAAACGTAAACGTCCAGAAGAGCCTAAGACAGAAGGGTTGGCAATACCGAATATCATAAAAGTTAAAAAAGAGGATTGGGAAGATCAGTGGACCGGAGAGGATGCTATAAAGATTAACAAAACTGAATCTACAACAGATGCTTGGATTAATGTAGATAATGCATCGTTGAGACGTGAGCTCGATAAAGATTCAAAAAACAGCTCTATCATAGAAGAACAATTCATTTGGGGCATGGTAATAGCAGGGCTTGCAATCAAAGAAACAATAGATAAGTCGGCTAACAACGGTGAAGGTGATGAAATATTTAAAATTGCTACCCAATCAATGGCTCGAGTTATTTTGCCAGTAATACGAGAACTTGGAAAGTTGGAAGAAATATAGGTAGCGGGTTAGTTTTTGTATACAAAATACTTGACAGCTCAAGCAGTAACAATAAAAAAAATTATGCCACGTTTTTTTGTTTATAATCAAATAGAAAAGGCGATCTCATGTCTTGCCATTTTCCCCTCGAAGAATATTCTTCAATTTTTGGGCGTTTTAAAAATGGAGCCAAAACTTTTTCAATCTTAGCAAAATCTCTTATTTGTTTTGATAGTTGTTTTTTAGCTCTTGTTGTCTTCATCTTCATTTCTTTTCACCATAGGTGGTGCTGCAAAATTATCTTTTGCACTTTCAACGCATTTTGAAGCATTTGTCGATACAAAAACATCCGTTCTAATACACAACTCATATAATAATTTCCAAAGATCTGAATTAAAATCCAAATCTGTTATATTTAATCCACATTTACGAGCTTCATCTCGATATATTGCTCTACCATGATCTTTTGTTCCAACTTGGGGATCAAGAAAAACCTTTATTTTTTTCTCAATGTTTCTTTTTTTTGTATTATTCATCATTCCCGTTGATAACGCTCGAACAGCAATATCATTTGATAATTCGATTGCCGATCTGATTTCTTCCATTTCTCTTTCATCGTAACGACCTAATTGTTGCAAATATGGCTCTATCCTTCCTTTTGTTTTAGAAGCGGCGGCGAACAGTTTTTTATAACTTTTTAAATAGTTGTATGCCGAAAAACGTTTTAGTTTTCCATCTTCTTTTCTTATTATTTGGGGATCAATTGGCCCCAATTCTGAAGTAGGACTCATCCATATTTGGCTTGCTCCAAAACTTGCCATTGTCGCTGCCGATTTAGCCTTTCCAGCCACAATTACCCAATATTCACTCTTTTTTGAAAAATTTCTACAAGCATTAATAAATCTTTCGGCCGCTAATCCATCGCCACCAGGAGAATTTATAAGAATTGCCAAACCATTAGATAAATCCATGCGTTGTAATACGCCTTGCAGCATGTCAACATCATCGTCATCAAGCGATACAGGGTAATTAAAGCTTGTAAAAAAAGATACTAATGGTCTTTTTAAAATTTTTTCAATTTTAGGAAATAGAATTTTTCGGGTATCGTGACTTTGATGTCTTTCTTGATTAATCTTTGAAAATACAATTTCACTCATATTTGTTCCACCTTACCTGTGCAGCCTTCATAGCTATTTCAATACGCTTTTTCTTTGATAGTTTTTTCGCTCTAGCTATTCCACCTTTTAATCCACCTAGATGGCCTAATGCTACCGCAGCAGCATTTTTACCATCTTTGGTCTTTTTTTTTATTATATCATAAGCAAATTCGCTTTCGTCTTGTTTTTTGTCTGACCATTTTTCCATGCCCCAACTATATCACAACTTCCTTAATCGGTCAAGCATTATTTCAGTTCATAGTGGTTCACTACTGAAATATAGCATACTAGTATTATTCTAGCGTAATGAGCGGTTTTTCGCTTCCCAGGATAGAGGTTTCGCAAAAAGGCAAATTTTGCCCGCGCCCAAAATTTGCCTTTTTGCTTTCAGTGGCTCGGCAAGCCGCCGTCCACGAGGTCATTTTGACATGCAGCAGGCGGCAGCGGACGAGCTGTAGGGATGTGAGTTTTTAGTGGTGGTGATAGGCGAGGACGCGAGAGCGCCTGCTATAGTTTTGACGGACAGGCAGGCGCGATGCCGAGCTTGACTACCTGGCTTTGGCGTAGTAATCTATTAGAGATAGATTCGCTCTATAAAAATAATCAGCGTTTTGGGTTTTCTCCTTGTGAAGGCTACCAATCTGGATTAGAACGTCGTCCCGCCGTACCGCCTGAAGTCGCTGAAAGCGACACAACTATAGGATAGATAAGATTCTTAAGAGAAGGAAGGAATTCTTCCTTCTCTTATGCTAAGAAATACGCATTGTTTTCACGAGATACATTTAAGGAAAAGGGATACAGCGAAGCGAGCAATATTGCGTAAGATTTGTTGCGAGCTGAGCGTCATAAGGGAAAAACCACGTTTTTCCCTTTGAAATTTTCGCCGGGATTGGTGTCCTTTTAAAGGAAGTCCCTCGTCGACCTTGGCCTAACTACAGCTCCTCGGGACAATTTTCGCCTGACGTAGTCTATGGCGAAAATTGGTAGCCCCATGGGGATTTGAACCCCAGTCTTTAGGCTGAGAACCTAACGTCCTAGGCCGGGCTAGACGATGAGGCCACCGAAATTTTTGAAAAAAACTGGTGCGGAGAGGGGGATTTGAACCCCCAAGGCTTGCGCCACATGCCCCTCAAACATGCGTGTCTGCCAGTTCCACCATCTCCGCAGTTATTCAAACAGAGTTCAGGTATTTTGTGTCCCGCGATAAGGGACTTAGATTATAGCCGAAAACCGAATAAATGCAATGGTAAAATATGGTTGCCCAGCAAGGATTCGGCTAACCTTATAAAACAGACTTAGACAGACTGAATATGGTTGCCCAGCAAGGATTCGAACCTTGACTAGATGGTCCAGAGCCATCCGTGCTACCATTACACCACCGGGCAACAACTCAAATTTAGCTACCATTATCCGCCATCACTTACGTGATGGCGAGACCTCGCCGGTCGCTTATGCGACCGGCGGGCACCACCGGGCAACATACTAATTGTGCCTATAAATCTTATACCAAAAGCGTTACTTTTTCAACGCTTTCTTCATCTCGATCCTGGCCCACTCATCTTTCAATGTAACGATCCTGTTGAAGACCCTCCTGCCCTCTTTGGCGGCCACAGGGTCGAGATAAAAATATCCCATGCGCTCGAACTGGCAACGGCTACCGGGTTTGACGGACGAAAGCGACGGTTCAAGCTTGCATGAGGGCAGGATCTCGAGCGATCTGGGATTAAGGTTTTTTGCGGAAATCGGATCCTTCCGGCACATCATCGGGGTCGCGCTTCGTAAAGAGCGGCTCATAGATACGGACTTCCCCGTCGACGGCATGCCCGGCCGACACCCAGTGGATGGTCGCTTTCACTTTGCGGCCGTCCGGCGCGTCGCCGCCGCGCGTAGCCGGATCATAGGTGCAATGTATCTCCGTAACTTCTCCGGTCTTCGGGTCTTTGATGCAATCGGTGCATTTCACGAAGTACGCGTATCTGAGCCTTACTTCTTTGCCGGGCGACAACCGGAAGAATTTCGGCGGCGGGACTTCCTTAAAATCATCCTTTTCGATATATAATTCACGGCCGAATGTAACTTTACGCGTACCGGCGGACGGGTCTTCGGGGTTATTGACGGCGTCGAGTTCTTCGGTCTTGCCTTCGGGATAATTCGTGATCACGACTTTGACCGGCCGTAAGACCGCCATCGCCCGCGGAGCTGTTTTATTCAACTCCTCCCTTATGGAATTCTCCAAAACTGCCATCTCTATGATAGAATCTATCTTTGAAACGCCTATCTCGTCGCAGAAGTTGCGTATCGCCAGCGGCGTATATCCGCGGCGTCTGAATCCCGATATCGTCGGCATCCTGGGGTCATCCCAACCCTCTACGAGTTTCTCTTCGACCAGCTGCAAAAGTTTCCGCTTGCTTAAGACCGTGTGGCTCAGGTTCAGGCGCGCAAATTCTATCTGCTGTGGATGATGAATGCCGAGATTGTCGAGTATCCAGTCGTATAGCGGCCGGTTATTCTCGAACTCCAGGGTGCATATCGAGTGCGTTATCCCTTCGATAGAATCCGATATGCAGTGGGCAAAATCATACATCGGGTAGACGCACCATTTATCCAGCGTGCGATGATGATGGTCGTGTTTTATGCGGTAGATCACGGGGTCGCGCATTATTATGTGAGGGCTGGACATGTCGATCTTCGCGCGAAGCGTGCGGCTGCCGTCCGGGAATTCGCCCTTCCTCATCCGCTCGAACAAGCTTAAGTTATCTTCGACGGAGCGATCGCGGTCCGGGCTATTTTTCCCCGGCGCCTTGATCGTCCCGCGATATTCGCGGATCCGGTCGCCGTCCAGATCGCAAACATACGCCTTGCCTGTCCTGATCAGTTGTAAGGCACACTCATATATCTTGTCGAAATAGTCGGATGCGTAGAATAACCTTTCCTGCCAGTCGAATCCGAGCCAGCGGACGTCTTCGATGATGGAGTTGACATACTCCACTTCTTCTTTTTCGGGATTCGTGTCATCCATGCGCAGGTTACACAGGCCGTTATAATCGCGCGCGATCCCGAAACTTATACAGATCGCTTTAGCGTGTCCTATATGGAGGTACCCGTTAGGCTCCGGGGGGAATCGCGTATGGACCTTTTGCCCGAACCTGTTGGTGCGGAGGTGCTCGTCGATTATTTCACGTATAAAATTCGTGGTTTTGGTATTTTCCATAAAAATCAGGCGGCGGCTTTTTGCATCCGTTCGAGAACTTTGGACCTGCCCAGGACCTCCATCATCTCAAAGAGACCTGCCCCGGTAGACTTGCCGCTTATCGCGACTCTGGTAGGATGTATGACCTGTCCCGCTTTCAGCTTTTTCTCTTCGGCCAGCGACCGGCAGGCTTCCTCGATAGAGCTATGCGAAAAATCTTTTATCTCTTTCAGCCTTCCGGAAAATTCGCGCAAAATATTTTTTGATTCCGCGCCGGCCAGGTATTTCCCGGCGGCCTTCTCCTCGACCGAATAGTCCTCGGTGAAGAAATAATCCGTCATCCGGACAAATTCGGAGAGCGTCTTCATCCTCACCTTGTACAGGCCTATTACCTTGAGGAGGATCTCGTCCGGGGTGTCCGTTTTTTTACCTTCATCCTCCATCTGTTTCCTGATAAGCGGCAAAAGCTCTTCATCCTTCTTCGCGGCAATATACTCGCCGTTCATCCACGTAAGTTTTACCAGGTCGAACTTTGCCTGGACGCCTTTCATATTATTGATGTCGAACAATTTTACGGCCTCGTCAACACCGATCATCTCCTTGTCGCCGCCAGGCGACCAGCCCAGCAAGAGCAGGTAATTGACGAGCGCTTCCGGCAAGAACCCTTCTTTTTTGTATTCCTCGACGGAAACACCTCCGTGGCGCTTGGAGAGCTTCGCGCCGTCGGCGCCCATGATGAGAGGCATATGGCCGAATCTGGGCGGCGTTATCCCGAGGGCCTCGTAAAAAAGTATCTGCTTCGGCGTATTGGAGAGGTGGTCGTCCCCGCGTATGATATGCGTAACCTTTAAATAGGCGTCATCCACGACGCAGCAGAAATTATACGCCGGGGAACCGTCCGATTTTATCATGACCTGGTCTTTGATATCATCGGTATTGAAAGATACCTTGCCGTGGATCATGTCGTCGACTTCTATCGTCCTGCCCTTCTCTAATTTGAATATATATGCCTCGCCCTCGCGATAGGCCTTGCCTTTTTTAACAAGATCCTCGGCCATCCGGCGGTATACATCGAACCGCGCCGACTGGTGGATGGGTTCCTCGTCCCAATCGATCCCGAGCCATTTCAGGTCGTCTATTATCTCGTCCAGGTATTTTTTTTCGGAACGGGTTTTGTCGGTATCTTCGATGCGCAAAAGAAGCGAGCCCTTGTAGTGGCGCGCGTAGAGCCAATTAAAAAGCGCCGTCCTTGCACTGCCAATATGCAGGTACCCCGTGGGGCTCGGCGCGAATCTTACCCTTACCATCCAATTAATCCCCGTGAGTAGGTACCTACCCACTTAGTCTCGGGTAGGGTTACCATTTATATCCTTTTTCGAGCGCTTTCTTATTCTTTAATAAAAGCTCTTCTTTGTTTTTGAATATGCTCCCGAGGGCGCTTGTAACGTTCCTTATCGACAGCATCTTCGACCTTTTAGCGAGGACGCCCAGGGCTATCATATTAGCGACCCTGACATCTCCAAGTTTGGAGGCGGCTTCCGTAAGCGGTATGTTAAAGACCTTTACCCCTTTTTTCTTCGCGGTATTACCGGCTAGCGTCTTATTCGAAATTATAATGCCCCCCTCTTTCACCTTGCCTTCATATTTCATGAAGGAGGGTTTATTCATGGCTATCAGGACATCGGGATCAGTTATTATCGGATTCGCTATTTCGCTGTCGGATACTTTAGTCATCGAATAGGCCGTCCCGCCCCTTACTTCCGCCCCGTACGACGGCATCCAGGTAACGTATTTATCCGCCAGGAGGCCGGCGAGCGCCAAAAGCTTGCCCATGAACATTATCCCCTGCCCGCCGAAACCGGCGCAGAGTATCGTCTCGCAATGCACTTTACCTGCGCTCTTGTGCGTTTGTGTTTTTTTATCTTTTTTCTTCTTAGCCATGTTTTAGCAACTCTTGATGACGCCTATGGGATAGAACGTCGATACCTCGTTCTTTATCCTGTCGGCTGCCTGTATAGGGGACATCCCCCAATAGGTCGGACACATCGACAGGACCTCGACCATAGAAAAGCCCTTACCCTCTATCTGCATCTGGAACGCCTTCTTTATCGCGCGCTTTGTCCTTAAGACCTCGTGGGCGGAATGGACCGATGTGCGCTCGAGATACCTTGTCCCCGGCAATACCGCCAGCATCTCGAGGATCTTGATCGGGTAGCCTTCGCGTCTTAAGCTCCTGCCGTACTGGGTAGTGCTCGTCTTCTGGCCGGCCAGTGTCGTCGGAGCCATCTGCCCGCCTGTCATGCCGTAAACACCGTTATTCACAAATATGACCGTGATATTTTCGCCGCGGTTCGCCGCGTGGATTATCTCGGCGGTCCCTATGGCGGCGAGGTCCCCGTCGCCCTGATAAGTGAATACTATGTTCCCCGGGCGCACGCGCTTTATGCCGGTCGCCACCGCGGGCGTTCTGCCGTGCGCGGCCTCTGCCACATCAAAGTCCCAGTAGTCATACGCCAGCACCGCACAACCGACCGGCGCGACGGCTATGACCTTTTCGCGGATATTGAACTCGTCCACTGTCTCGCATACAAGCCTGTGGACTATGCCGTGTCCACATCCCGCGCAGTAGTGGTTCTCCGCCTCGCGCAAAGTAATCGGGCGAGAAAAAACTATATTTGGTTCGGTTTTTTTCATTTGGCCGCCAATGCCTCTATCTGCTGCAGGATCTCGTATTCCGTCGGGATACCGCCGCCCATCCTGCCGTAGAATTCTACCTGGGCACGGCCGTTCACCGCCAGCCTTACATCCTCGACCATCTGCCCGGCGCTCATCTCCACCACAAGAAATTTCTTTGTGATCTCGCATGCGCCCCCGATCACCTTCTCCGGGAATGGCCACAGAGTGATCGGCCTTATAAGGCCGGTTTTGATGCCTTTCGCTCTGGCCATCTCCATCGCCGACTTTGCGATCCTGGCCACAGAACCGTAAGCAACCAGGATGACGGAACTGTCTTTGGTGTGGACGGTCTCGTATCGTACTTCCGCCTGGGTTATCAATTTAAATTTTTCCTGCAATTTTTTATTATGCTCTTCAAGGCCGCCTTCCGCCAGGATCAATGATCTTATCACGTTCGGCTCTCTGCCTTTACAGCCTGTCAGCGCCCATGGTTTTTCTGTTACCTGCTTCTGGTCTCTTACAGCCGGCATCTGGATCGGCTCCATCATCTGCCCCAGAAGCCCGTCTCCCAATATCATCGCCGGATTCCTGTATTTATCCGCAAGGTCGAACGCCAATATCGTGTACTCAAGGAATTCCTGGGCCGACGCCGGAGCAAGAACGAGCGTGCGATAATCGCCGTGCCCGCCGCCTTTCACCGCCTGGAAATAATCGCCCTGCGACGGCGCTATATTACCAAGCCCCGGACCGCCGCGCTGCATATTTACTATGACGCACGGCAATTCGCAGCCGGCTAGGTACGATATCCCCTCCTGCTTTAGGCTTATGCCTGGCGAGGAGGAGGACGTCATCGCCCTGACGCCGGCGCACGCCGCGCCGAATACCATATTGATCGCGGCCAGTTCCGATTCGGCCTGTATGAAGACGCCGCCAGTCTCGTGCATACGCTTTGCCATATACGCAGTCAGTTCGTTCTGCGGCGTGATGGGATAGCCGGCATAAAAGGCGCAGCCGGCGATCATAGCACCCTCACCGCACGCCTCATTACCGCACATAAGTAATTTATTTCTCATGGTCTCTTTATTTGAATACCGTTATGCCGCAATCCGGGCAAATGACCGCGCACATGGCGCAACCCGTACATTTAACGCTGCCCGAAAAATAGGCGGCCTTCACGCCCCTCACGTTCAGATCTTTCGACACTTTTATAAGGGCGTTCGGGCAATTGACAACGCAAAGATAGCATCCTTTGCACCGGTCTTTATCTATCTTGATTTTAGCCATAGGGTTAGGTCAGCACCTCTTTAACAATTACATCGCAAATTGCCGGCGGTGTCAAGTTATACTTTGAAAATAGCTCGCTCCGCTTCCCGTGTTCTATAAAAGCATCCGGGAGGCCGATCCGTCGGACTTTGACACCGTTTAAGGAGGCTTTTTCTATGAACTCAAGCACGCTTGATCCAAACCCGCCCTCCAGGATACCGTCTTCGATCGTTACTATCTTCTTTATCTCCTTGCAGAGGCTCGTTATCAATTCTTCATCAAGCGGCTTGATGAATCTGGCGTTAACTACGGTGGCCTCAAACCCCTTATTTGATAATAAAGAGGCGCTCTCCATTGCCGCTCCCGCCATGCTGCCCAGCGCGACGATCGCCACATCCCGGCCCGTCCTTAAGACCTCGGCCTTACCAAGCCTGATGGGCGCATCTATGTTACCGCCCGGCAGGGCTGAGCCTTTAGGATAACGCATTGCCACCGGCCCGTTGACGGTAAAGGCAAATTCGAGCATCTTTTTAAGTTCCTCCGGCGAGGCCGGCGCCATAAAGGTAAGGTTCGGCATATTGCGCATGTACGCTATGTCGAAAACGCCATGGTGCGTAGGGCCGTCTTCTCCGACGAGACCTGCCCTGTCGAGGCAGAATATGACGGGTAAATTCTGCAAACAGACGTCGTGGATCATCTGGTCGTAGCCGCGCTGTAAAAAAGTGGAATAGATCGTTATGACGGGCCTGAACCCGCCGCGCGCCAGCCCCGCGCCAAGGCCTACGGCATGTTCCTCCGATATCCCGACATCGAAGAAGCGTTCCGGAAAGACGGCGGCAAACTTGCCGAAACCTGTACCGTCCAGCATGGCGGCGGTTATGCCTACTATCTTCGGGTCCATACCGGCAAGCTGGGCGATCTTGTCGCCGAATGCCTGAGTAAAACTTATCTGCCCTCCCGCATCGGCCTTCTTCCCCGTTTCCAGGTCAAAAGGCCCTGTCCCGTGAAAAGCGGCAGGGTCATTTTCGGCGAATTTGTAGCCCTTGCCTTTTTTTGTTATGACGTGGATCAGTATCGGCTCGTGCAGATCAATGAGATTCCTGAATGTAGTAACGAGCTGGGTAATATTATGGCCGTCTATCGGGCCGAAATATCTGAAGCCCAGTTCTTCGAAGAGCATTCCCGGCATGAGGAGGTTCTTCAGGCCTTCTTCGAGTTTCCTTGCCGCCCTATACGCCCGGAAGCCCCAGCGCGGGATGCGCTTCACCAGTTTCTCGACATCCAGCCTTATCTTATTATAGGTAGGCGCGGCGATTATCCTGTTCAAATATCTGCTAAGGGCGCCGACGCTTTTTGAGATCGAGCGTTCGTTATCGTTCAGTATGACTACCACGTCCTTGGCCATGTGCCCGGCGTGGTTCAACGCTTCGAAGGACATGCCGCCCGCCAGCGACGCGTCGCCTATTACCGCGATCACCTTGTTCGTTTCGTTCTTCAGGTCACGCGCTATGACCATACCCAGGGCATTTGAAATGGAAGTCGAACTATGCCCGCATGTAAACGGATCGTATTCGGGACTTTCGTCTTTATTGGGGAAACCGCTCAGGCCTCCGAACTGGCGCAGCGTCGGGAACCTGTCGAACCTTCCCGTCAGCATCTTGTGCGGATATGTCTGGTGGCCGACATCCCACAAGAGGATGTCTTTCGGCGTATTGAAGACATAATGTATCGCTATAGAAAGCTCCACCGACCCGAGGCTTGAGGCAAGATGGCCGCCGGAACGCGAGACGGTCTTGAGCATCTGGTCCCTTATCTCACCCGCTATCTCCGGGAGGATGACTATGGGCAATTTTCTTAGATCGGCCGGGCTCTTTATGGTTTCTATCATCTATTTCGCACCAGTATATGGTCCGCTATCGCCTTTAACCTGTCGGCCCTGCGGCCGAATAGATCCAGCGCATCTTTCGCCTTAGCTGCCAGTTTCGCGGCGCCTTTTTGTGAAAGGCTCTTTTCTCCGTCGAGTAGATCGTCGACCGCCTGGAACGCCATCCCCAGTTTAAGGCCATAACCGCGCATCGCCGAGACCTTTTTGACGGAAGCGCCGGCGGACAGGGCTCCCATGCACGCCGCGGCTTCGAATAGTTTAGCCGTCTTAAGGATGTTGGTCTTGGCCCTGTTTTTAATATTGGCTATGTCGAGCGATTGCCCGCCCACCATGCCCCGCGAGCCTATTGCCGATGACAGCTCTTTGACCATCCTTGCGCCGGTCCCGTCGGGATATTTACCGGCCAGTATATTGAACGCAAGCGTAAGGAGCGCATCCCCGGCAAGTATCGCGGTCGCCTCGCCGAATTTTTTGTGGCAGCTCGGCTTCCCGCGCCTGTAATCATCGTCGTCCATGGCCGGAAGGTCGTCGTGTATCAAAGAATAGGTGTGGACCAGTTCGACCGCGCACGCCGCCGCAACGCATTTTCCGGGAGTTTTCGCGCCGCAAGCCATCGCCGCTTCGACCAGAACCACGGGGCGTATCCTCTTGCCCCCGGGAAATACGCTGTATCTCATGGCGCTGTGTAATGCTGACGGTTCCGTCTTAGCTGGGGGAAGAAATTTGGAAAGGTTTTTATCGATAAATTTTATCAGGTTCAAAAAAGACCTTCTTCTGTCTTCGCCTTCTTCTTCTTTGTTTCCGGCTTAACGTCTTCTTCTGCCATTTTTTCGTTGAACTCTTTAAGCTCCACGGAACCGTCTTCGGATCTTAACAGTATCTCGACTTTCTTTCTCGCTATTTCAAGCTTCTTGGCGCACGTCTTGGAGAGCCGTATGCCCTCTTCGTATTTCTCCAGCGATTCGTCGAGCGAAAGATCCCCGCCCTCCAACTCTTCCACTATTTTTTCAAGTCGTTTGAGCGCATCTTCGAATTTCATCTCAGCCATTTTGTATCTCCTCTGATTTGTTGCAATCTCGCCTTAGACAAATCATCCCGAGCTGCCATCATTTAACTTCCGCAGCGAGGGACTACCTTATTCTATTTCTTCTACCTTGCTTTTAAATTTACCCTTGCCCAATTTCGTCTCGACGGTATCACCCACCTTGAGCGATCCCGCATCTTTCAGGATCATGCCTTGCGGCATTTTTGTGCTTACGCTGTAACCGCGTTTCAGTATCGACAGCGGATTGAGCGCCTCAAGCTTGCTTATGAAAAGGTTGTATTTTTCGCCGCGCATCTCGATCAGGTGGTCGACCCTTATGGCGATATCTTTGCGCAGGTCATCTATCGTCTGTTCATACTGCGTGATTATGTTGAGCGGCTGCCTTAAAATGTAGCTCTCCTTGACGGCCTTGAGTCGTTCGGCCAGGCGGTTTAATTTTCCGGAAAGCGCGTTATTAAGCCTCGTTGTCGCCGTGCCGATAAGGTTGGCGAGTTCTTCTTTCCGCGGGATGACAAGCTCCGCCGCCGCGGAAGGCGTTGGGGCCCTGAAGTCCGCCACAAAGTCCGAGATAGTAAAGTCTATCTCATGCCCGACCGCGCTTATGACCGGGATATCCGATTCATATATGGCACGCGCCACAACTTCTTCGTTAAACGGCCAGAGATCCTCGAGCGATCCCCCGCCGCGGGTGACTATCATCACGTCGATATTCTTAAGCTGGTTAAACTGGCGTATCGCCTTAGCGATCTCGGACTTCGCGCTATCCCCCTGGACCTTGACCGGGTTTATTATTATTTCGACGTTGGAAAATCTCCTCCGCGCAATATTTAAGATATCCCGGATGGCGGCCCCTGTGGGGCTTGTAACTATGCCTATCCTCGTCGGAAGAAAAGGAACTGGGACTTTGTGCGCCTGATCGAATAACCCCTCCTTCTGCAACTTTTCTTTCAGCTGCTGGAATTGCAACTGGAGAGCGCCGATACCTTTAGGCTCGATCTCCTCGGCTATCAGCTGGTAGTCGCCGCGCGCCTCGTATACGCTGATCTTGCCGAAGCAGATGACCTTCATACCGTCTTTCGGCTTGAATTTGAGCCTGGCGTTCGAGCGCGCGAACATCGCGCATTTCAGGACCGCCCCGGCATCCTTTAGCGAAAAGTACATGTGACCGGACGAGTGCAGGACGAAGTTCGATATCTCTCCTTCGATCCACACCGACGGAAACGAGTCCTCGAGAATGACGCGGACGTACTTCGTCAGCTCGCTGACCGTATATATGTGTTTTTCTTTCTGCTCGTTCATCTTCGTCATAAAATTTTTCGGGTCCTGTCGTTATTGTGAAGGCTTTGTTCACGGCTTAGAAATTTTTCGGGTCCTGTCCTCGGTCGCCCGAAAAATTTTACTTCGCTACGTCTTGGATCTCGATCGTTTTAAAAGATCGTTCGACTACAGGCCATTCCCTGTCGAACGCTTCCTTGTCGACAGCCATAAAAATAAAATGGTAAAGCATCGCTCCTTTTATACAATATGTTTCCTTTATAAATTTAGCTTTGCCGTCCGATTTGGTGTAACCGACCGCCACGCATGGCCCGCCCAGCATCTCGAAATACTCTTCGGATACCCGTTTTCTGTTTATATCTTTTTCTTCTTTCTCTTTTAATGCGGTGCTTAATTTTTGTAAAAATACTTTTTTCAGCTCGGTTGTATTTTTCCCCTCATATTCCAAGTTATAAATACCGTATATGTTCAATACGAAGACGGGTTTCAGTTCTTTATCGCGTATCACAAAAGTCCCGATATTATCCGGTTCGCGCTTTTCCTTCGATACATCGACCTTTTCCCACGGGATCGGCAATGCCATCTTGATCTTCCCGCCTGGCGATTCGAGCAGATAACTCTCCGGGCCGGATGTATTTACCGCCGGCACGGCTTGCGGTACAGCTTCTGCCGGAACATCTACTTTTTTTATCTCCCTGATCTCGTCGGCAGAATACGACTGATACGCGCCGCTCTCATCCTGGATCATGGTCGATCTGGCGGAGCGGGCTACGATCTTGCCGGTGACCTTCTCGCCGGATTTCAGATATATCGTTTCCGCGTTCGCCGTTTGGCTAAAGAGGGCTATGAGCCCGCAGACTACGCAGACTTTAAGCCACGCGTCTATCGCGGCGGCGGCTTTCCTGCCAGCGCCCATCGCCGAGATCACCGTCGCGGCGCCGGTCACTATGTCTCCGCCCGCAAAGACACCCTTAATAGAAGTCATATGGGTCTTGTCGACGACGATATTGCCGTCCTCATTGAGTTTCAGTTCCGGTATAGTCCTGGGAAGGAGGGGGTTCGGCCCCTGGCCTATCGCGCAAACTACGGTATCGAGTTTCATCGTGAATTCCGAGCCTCTTATCGGGACGGGTCTCCGCCTGCCGCTCACATCGGGCGAGCCAAGCTCGTTCCGCATAAGCACCGCTTCTTTGATCCAGCCTTTTTCATCGCCTGTAAATTTGACGGCGTGCGTAAGGAGCTCGAACTTTATACCCTCTTCTTTTGCCCTGTGTATCTCGTCAAACCTGGCCGGCATCTCTTTCTCCGTCCTGCGGTAGATTATATATACCGTTTCGGCTCCGAGCCGCAATGCGCATCTCGCGGAATCCATGGCTACGTTACCGGCGCCTATCACTCCGACGGTCTTACCGACGCGGATGGGCGTGTCATATCCGGGGAAGAGGTAGCTCTTCATCAGGTTCGTCCGGGTCAGGAATTCGTTCGCGGAATATATGCCGTTTAAGATCTCCCCGTCGATACCGAGAAAATAAGGCAGTCCTGCGCCTATGCCTATAAAGAAGGCTTTAAAACCGTCCGAGCGCAGATCGTCTATGGTCCTGGTCTTGCCGACCAGGAAATTCGGCTCTATCTTCACGCCGGCTGACCGCACAAAGTCGATATCCATGCCGACGATCTTTTTCGGCAGCCGGAATTCCGGTATGCCATACGTCAGGACCCCGCCCGGCTTATGGAGCGATTCGAAGATCGTGACATCGTATCCCATCTTCGCAAGCTCCCCGGCGCATGTTATCCCGGACGGCCCAGAACCGATCACCGCCACCTTTGTGCCGTTCTTCCCGGCGGTCTTTGGTCTACGGTCTACGGTCTCCGGTCTACCCGCCCCCTGGTCCGCCACGAACCTTTCCAGGTCCCCTATGCTGACGGGCATATGCTTTTTATTGAGGACGCATACCTTTTCGCACTGGTCCTCCTGGGGGCAAACTCTCCCGCATACGGCCGGAAGAAAATTTTTCTCACGTATCTTCGCAAGGGCCTTCTCGAATTCGCTTTTGGCAACATACTGGATAAATGCCGGGATATCGATCTCGACGGGACACCCCGCTACACAAGCCGCTTTCTTGCAATTAAGGCACCTCCTGGCCTCTTTAACGGCCTCTTCCGCCGTCAATCCCAGGGCCACTTCTTCAAAATTCCTGATCCGTATCTTCGGGTCTTGCGTATTCATCTTTTATAGATACAATCCTTATGGTGCGATTCGAAATATTCGGCCGCTCTCTTCTCTTCCTCGATGAACCGCTTCTGCCTTTTTAAAAAAAGGTCCCACTCTACCAGGTGACCGTCAAATTCGGGGCCGTCGACACATACAAACCGGGTCTTTCCCCCGACAGTAACGCGGCAGGTGCCGCACATCCCTGTGGCATCGACCATATTGGCGTCGAGGGAAACGAGCGTCTTCAGCCCGCACGGTTTCGTCGTCTCGGAGACCGCCTTCATCATTATGTCCGGCCCCACGCAATAACAGAGATCCAGCTTCTCCGAGGCCATCGCTTCTTTCAAAGGAGAGACGACCAAGCCCTTTACGCCATACGAGCCGTCGTCGGTCGTAACTATCAGTTTATCGCTATATCTTTTAAGTTCCTCTTCGAGTATCAGCAGGTCCTTTGTGCGGCTGCCTATTATCGTGAGGACGTAGTTACCCTCTCGCTTGGCATATTTAGCTACCGGCAGTATCTCCGCGATACCTACGCCGCCGGCCACAAGTACAACCCGGCCGGCTTTGCCAAAATCCGTCTCTTTGCCGAGAGGGCCGAGAATATCTGTCAGGACGTCTCCGGCCTTCAGGCATCCTAAGCGTCTCGTAGTTGCGCCGGCCTCCTGGAATATTATCGTAATGGTATTCTTCTGAGGGTCGTTATCGTTTATAGTGAGCGGGATCCGCTCAGCCTTCTCGTCGATCTTGATAATGACAAATTGGCCCGCCTTGGCTTGGCGGGCTATCAAAGGTGCCTCCAGCACCAATTTCCACGTCACCGGATTCAGCCTGACCTTCTCTGTTATTTTGTATGGCATAGTATTTATCTAATGACAAATTTCCAATTTCAAAATCCAAATCAATCTTTTAATTTCAAATATTTAAAAATTGGTGATTTAAAGATTGTTTTGTCATTTGGATTTTGTTATTTGTCATTAGAGTTTCTTTTGTATTCTTTTGATCGTATTAGCTCTCCCCGTCTTATCGTCGATGTCAATGACAGCGCCTTGCAGCTGTATATCGCCTTCGGCCATCTCGAACTTCATCGGCATCTGCGTCAGGAAGCGCGCGAGTATCTGTTCCTTCTTCCTGCCAATGACCCCGTCTAAGGGGCCGGTCATCCCGGCGTCGGACAAAAACGCGGTACCATTGGGCAGCACCTTCTCGTCGGCCGTCTGGACATGCGTATGAGTACCTATTATGGCGCTCACCTGTCCATCCAGATACCATCCGAGCGCTATCTTTTCGCTAGTCGCTTCCGCATGCATGTCGACGACGATGACCCTCGCCTTATTTTTGATCTTTTCGATTTCCTCTTTCGCCGCCCTGAACGGGCATTCGAGCGCCTGCATGAAGACGCGGCCTATCAGGTTGATAACGCCCACCTCGATACCGGACTCCGACTTTATGACCGTCGATCCGAATCCCGGCGCGCCGGAAGGATAGTTCGCCGGCCTCAAGATGCGCCGGTCGGAATCGATCCTGTCGATTATCTCTTTACGCTTCCATATATGATCGCCTGAGGTAATGACATCGATGCCGGATTCAAGCAGTTCATCGGCAAGCGCCGGCGTAACGCCGCTTCCTCCGGCGACGTTTTCGCCGTTGCCTATAACAAATTCGACGTCATTGGCTTTCTTTATGCCGGGCAGTAGTTCGGCCACCGCCCTTCTCCCCGGTTCGCCTACTATGTCACCAATAAATAGAATCCTCATAAACTCCTCTTTAAATACTAAATCCGAATATCTAAATTCGAAACAAATACGAAATTCGAATTTGGAAAATTAGAATTTGTTTCGGATTTCGTATTTAGAATTTCGCATTTAATGTTATTACTTCGCGTACTCCACAGCTCTAGTCTCGCGGATAACGGTGACCTTTATCTGCCCCGGATACTCCAGCCCCTCTTCTATCTTTTTGGTAATATCCCTGGCCATTACGGCGGCCTGGGCATCGTTTATCTTCTCGGGCTGGACTATAACGCGTATTTCGCGGCCCGCCTGTATGGCGTAGGCCTTCTCGACACCCTTAAACGAGTCGGCGATCGATTCCAGTTTTTCCAATCTCTTTACGTAAGTCTCGAGCGTTTCCCTACGAGCACCCGGACGGGACGCGCTTATGGCATCTCCCGCCTGGCACAGGACCGCCAGGAGCGTCTTTGGCTCTATGTCCTGGTGGTGCGCCTCGATCGCATGACAGATATTCTCGGATTCGCCGTACTTCCGGGCCAAGTCCGCGCCAAGCTTGGAGTGCGTACCCTCGACCTCATGGCTCACGGCCTTTCCTATATCATGCAGAAGGCCTATCCTTTTGGCAAGGTTAAAGTCGAGCTTGAGCTCGCTGGCCATGACCCCCATAAGATGCGCCACTTCTTTTGAATGTTCGAGTACGTTCTGGCCGTAGCTAGTGCGGTATTTGAGACGCCCTAAAAGTTTGATCAATTCGGGATGAAGACCGTGTAACCCCGTATCGAAGAGCGCCTTTTCGCCTTCTTCGCGTATCGTGGTCTCCATCTCTTTTTTGACCTTCTCTACGACCTCTTCGATCCTGCCCGGATGTATACGCCCGTCCTGTAGCAACCGCTCGAGAGATAATTTGGCGATCTCCCGCTTTATCGGATCGAAGCCGGAAAGGATAACGGCTTCCGGCGTGTCGTCGATGATCACGTCTATGCCCGTTGCTATTTCCAGGGCGCGGATATTCCTTCCTTCGCGGCCGATTATCCTGCCCTTCATCTCATCGCTCGGCAGGTTCACGACGCTTACGGTCGTCTCGACCGCGTGTTCCGCGGCGCATCTCTGTATCGCGAGCCCTATTATCTTGCGGGCCTCCTTATCGGCCTTCTCCTTTGCCTCATCTTCGGTGCGTTTGATCATTATGGCCGCTTCCTGCTTGACCTCGTCTTCCAGTTTCGTCAAAAGCATCCTTTTCGCGTCTTCGCGGGTCATGCCCGAGATATTTTGCAGCTTCTCCCTCTCTTCCTGCAACAATCTCTCAAGATCTCTCTCTTTGGAAACTATCCCTTTCTCTTTTTCGCCTATCGCGTGATCGCGCCTGTCTATGTCTTTTTCTTTCCGGTCAATTACATCGAGCTTCCTGTCTAAATTCTCCTCTTTCTGTATGAGTCTCTTCTCCAGGATGACCAGTTCCTGCCGCCGCTCTTTCGTCTCTTTCTCGAATTCTGTCCTTGCTTTCAAAAGCAGGTCTTTAGCCTGGAGTTCCGCGCCGTGGTGGAGCTTTTCCGCTTCACTCTTTGCCGTCTCGATCATCTTCCTGGCATTATCTTCGGCATTTTTAAGTTTCTTCTTCGAATGGATCTTTCTCAATAGATAGCCGAGCGCCACAAACGAGATCGCGGCAAGAGCAGCTAGGCCTATGTAGATGAGCGTAGTGTCTTGATGCTGCATGTTTCCTCCTCATAGTACTGTAAGTCACAAGATCGCAAGTGCACATGACACAAGTGAAAACGTGTGTTCTTGTGACCTGTGACTTGTAACTAACGCATGTTCGACTGAACTTATGCTGTGATGGTCTTCCAGACGGGGATATCGTGTGAGTCTTTAGGAAGGTGTTCTACTACTTGAAAGCCGAAAGCCAGCCCTACAGTCTTTGTCTTATTTGGCAGCGCGCATAATAATCTATCATAATAGCCATGTCCCCTTCCCAGCCTGACATTATTCTTATCGAAGGCTATACCGGGGACTATAATCATGTCTATATTTTCTAAAGGAACCTCTTTAACATGGCCCGCCTTGGGCTGATAGATTCCAAAATGCTGCCGTTCCAAATCAGATATCCTGTCTTTAATTTCGCCGGCTATAAGGCGTTTCTCTTCCTTAATGATCACAGGGACACACACTCTCTTCCCTATCTTAATCGCCTCGTCTATCATGGACAACGTACTTACTTCGTCCTTTAGCGAGACATAAAACATCACAACTTTGGCTTCTCTAAAAGCCTCTTCGTTAAACAACTGATGCTTTATTATACCACTCTTCTCGGATTTTTCAAGCTCCGAGTGGGAATTAAGCTTCTCTTTTATATGGCTTCTTATTTTGTGCTTCATTGGATAAATTTACGCTATCTTTGCCTTCTTTTTTGCCAGGTAATCGTCTATCGCGCGCCTCAGGGCCTGCTCGGCCAGTACCGAACAATGCATCTTTATCTTCGGCAGCCCTCCAAGCGCCTCAGCCACAGCGTGGTTCGAGACTTTCAGAGCCTCCTCGATAGTCTTGCCTTTGACTAGTTCCGTGACCATGCTCGAGGTGGCTATCGCGGCGCCGCAACCAAAAGTTTTGAATTTCGCGTCGGTGATAATTTCATTCTCATCGACTTTGATGTAAAGCCGCATGATATCGCCGCAGACGGGATTCCCGACATTGCCGATACCGCTGGCGTCCGGGATCTCGCCGACGTTGCGCGGGTTCCTGAAATGTTCCATTACCTTTTCCGTATACTGTCCTTCCATGTCATTTCCCCTTTTCGTATAACGGCGACATATCGCGAAGCCGTTTGATGATAGGCGGCAGAACGCCCACTACATAATTAATATCTTCTTTCGTATTGTCTCTTCCGATCGAAAACCTTACCGACCCCTGGATATCCGCCGCGTCGACGGACATCGCGCTTAGGACATGCGACGGCTCCAGGCTGCCCGAAGTGCACGCGGACCCCGTAGAGGCCCCTACCCCTTCCATATCGAGGTTCAATATTATCCCCTCTCCTTCGAGATACTTGAACCCGACGTTCAGTGTATTGGGGAGCCTGTTCTGAGGATGGCCATTGAGCCGCACATCTTCTATCTTAGAGGTTATCCCTTTATAAAGATAGTCTCTCAATTCTGTGAGTTTCTTACTTTCAGCGTTCAATTCTTTTCCGGCAAGTTCGCATGCCTTGCCAAGCCCCACGATGCCGGGAACGTTTTCCGTGCCGGCGCGCTTACCCATCTCGTGATGACCGCCGAGCATCTGAGGCGTGATCTTCGTGCCTTTCTTTATATATAAGGCACCGACCCCTTTTGGGCCGTAAAGTTTATGGCCGGAGATCGAGAGCAGGCTGATATTCATATTTTTCAGGTCCAAAGGCAGTTTTCCCGCGGATTGGACGGCATCGGTATGAAAATATACGCCCTTCTCTTCCGCGATCTTTCCTATCTCCTCTACCGGTTCGATCGTGCCGATCTCATTATTGGCATGCATCACGGTTATAAGTATCGTCTTATCGGTGATCGCCTTTTTTAGTTCGTCCAGCTTTATGACCCCGTACTCATCCACGCCTACAAATGTTACCAGGCAGCCTTCTTTAGCCAGGAATTTACATGTATTGAGGACTGCCGGATGCTCTATCGCGGAAGTGATTATATGATTTCCCTTCGAGCGGAGCGCGTTCACAACTCCTTTTATCGCGAAATTGTCCGACTCTGTCCCTCCGGACGTGAAGATGATCTCTTCGGGGCTTGCCGCGCCCAATAAAGACGCGACTCTATTCCTCGCCTCGTCGACAGCCGTCCTCGCGGGTCTTCCGAATTGGTGAATGCTCGAGGCGTTGCCGTAGATCCCGCCAAAATAAGGGGCCATTGCCGCGATCACTTCTTCGCGTGTCCTCGTAGTCGCGTTATTATCCAGGTATACTTTTCTCATCTCTGCAGTCATGATCTGGCTCCTTCGATCTTTCTCGCCTCCGTGCACAGGTCTTCAAGCGTTATCGAATCCAGGCACTTTTCTATAGATCTGGCTAGTTTCAGCCACACAAGTTTCGGGACACACCCGGAACTTCTCTTGCAGGTACCCGGCCTTTTACCCACCGTTACGCAGTGGACCGGGTAGATGTCGCCCTCGAGGCTTCTTACTATATCGCTGACCGTTATCTTGGCGGTCTTCCTGGACAATACATAACCGCCCTTCGGCCCCCTAACGCTGTCGATCAGGCCTTTATGCATCAGCTTGTTCAAGAGCTGTTCAAGGTACGCGACAGAGATACCTTCATCTTTCGATATGTCGGTGATAGATGTGGCGCCGCCGGCGCCGTTCATCGCGATATTGAGCATCGCCCTCAAACCATATGTCGACTTTGTCGATAACCTCATAGATTTATGTTAGCATAGTTGACTAATTCTGTCAACTATGAATTTTGGGTGTAGAAATTTTTCCCGAGCGCAAATTTTACATGGTTAAAATTTCCCTTAGCCTGAGTCTGGGAAATTCCACATGCTGCAGCTTCGGGGATTTCCCTGCATGCATTGGCATGTGAAATTTGCGCGTCCCTGCGAAGCACAACCCCGAGGTTTACGAACCGCTAAGGCACGGCACATTTGCTGCTGTAGCGAAAAATTTTACTGGGCTTTTTCCTGGGAGTAGTTTATCGCGCGGACGGGATACGGGATGTTGTCGTCATGGTTAAACCGAACGTTGCCTTGGTTTTGTTGATCTTGAATGATCTTTCGGCGGTTTTATCCGGCGCAGAAGATCGAGCTTATTCTTTTCTTTAAGTTCGTTATAGATCAATATCCACGCGCAGTCTCTGTCTTTGTCGACCTCGCATTTGCCTTTATCCTGCCCGCCGCACGGACCGTTCAGGAGCGATTTGGGGCAGCGGGTGATCGGGCAGATAAGCCCGGTCAGTTCCAGCACGCAGTCGCCGCACGCCGAGCACCTCTCATGAAATAAGCCCTTTGAGTCTATGGTGCCCATAAAGAGCGTATCGCACCCGACGTGGACCGGTTTATTCCCGCCTTTGCTAATACGTGGGCGGGACCCCGCCCCGGGCGGAACGGAAGGCGGGGTGCTCCTCAAATTCTCTTTTACGGATTGTATGCCCAGGCCGCACGCCAATACGAGTACGGCGTCGGACGACTCTATCGTCTTCCTGTTCCTGGCAAGTTCCATCTTCAGCTTCGCGGCGATACACGGCGCTTCCGGGATAGAATAACCGGTCACGACCTTCCCTTCTTTCTCGAGCGCTTCCTTGACCTTCTTCACTTCCTCTTCCCCGCCCGTCCTGCATGTCGTCGAACACTCGCCGCATCCGATCAGAAATATCGAATTCTCGCCCGCGAGATATTTAAGCACTTCCTTAAGATCTTTCTGCTTGGTGATTATCATAACGGCTTTGCCTCATTTTCCAGTTTTTTCACTTTCTCTACTATAACAGGATTCGGCCCAAATTTCAAAAGTTCTGTATAAATATCGAGAGCCTTACTATACTCTTTCCTCCGCGCATACAAAGACCCCAGGAGGTCGAAGGCAAACAGCTTATCGCTCTCTTCGTATTTATTCGATGCGGCGTTTGTATCCCTGCCTTCGCGCCAGAGCCGGCATGCGCGCTCCAGATATGTCACGGCCTTTTCATCATTACCTTCTTTAAAATACAGGCTGCCTATCGCAGCCATGATATCGGCGGAATCGGGATTATTCCTATTACCTTCTTTTAAAAATTTAAGGGCTTCGTCGTTTTTACCCAGCCGTTCCAGCCAGTATCCGCCCAGGACATAACCCCTTACATCGTGAGGGTTGAAGGCTACCTCGACGTAGAACCACGGCAGGACCTCCTTTTCCTCTCCGGGCTTCAGGTGAGAATCTTTCGTAACCTTTACTTGAGAATAGAGCTTATAGTACAGGCTCGTCTTTCGTTCGAACGTATTATCGATCTTCCGCAAAGCCTCATTATGTTCGTGTCCGGCAAAGGGCGATTCACCCTGATGGTAGGCAAGTGCCGATTCGAACGGCAGGCCGCGGTGGTGATATTCCTCGGCCTTCATAAAAGCCAGATCTCCGACAAAGACCCTCAGCCCCCCGAAGATCCTTTGTATTATGTCGGCCTCGGCCTTCGGGGAGACGAGATCGTGTTTAAAATACGCGTTGAGGCAGATCGACGCGGCATAGGCCAGCAGGATGATCATTGGTAAGCTGAGGCTTCTTCTCATCTATAGGTCACGGCGTTTAAAGACCAGATACGTTAACGATATGAATATGGCGGTATATATACACGCATAGAGAATTAAAAATAGAAAGGCCCACGCCGGGATGACGTCCCAGGCATGTATTATCTTTTCTTTTATATCGAATAGTTCCGGATGCGGCAGGAAGATATAAGCCGGGAGGCTGACGCC
>JAQURV010000006.1 GCA_029004355.1 Candidatus Omnitrophota bacterium | reverse complement strand
GTACGTTATTGAATGAAGGCGATGGGCCGATCTCCTGCTCAACGCCTTTCCCGTTCCTTTCCATCTGGCCGTCTTTATAATAACCGACCCATACCACCTCGCCGGTGGTCAATACTACCACCAGCTTATAGATCACCGTGGCATTATCAGAGGGTATCATCTTGTCGAGCGTAAACATGCCGCCCTTCTCTTTGCGCATGCGCCACTCAGGATCCATCTTCCAGCCATTAAGGTTACAAGCTACGTACACATCTTTTATATCTTCGGAGTCTATCGCCTGCTTTGCATCTTCCGCAGCCTTGCCCATAGGCTTATAGGCGAATCTTGTTGCGCCGGCCTTCCTTACAACGCGCCTGTAATTATCGTTAACACCGGCTCTTTCAGGATTAAATACGTCCTTCTTGGACGAGAACCAGCCGTTCTTAGCCCATTTGGGCATCGAAGGTATGTAGAATTTGTATTCATAGACTCCCGCGCGCAAAGGTATTGCTATTTCGAACCTTACCCCATTCTCATCTTCCACGCGCGTCATCTTGTAAGCCGGGTTCATCGGGTTCCAATGATTGAAATTCCCCGTCAGATATATGTCTTCCACTTCTTCGAAATGATCGCGCCCTTCGATCGCATCGGCGCTTAAGACGAACCTCACCACAGGGCTGCAGACTTCCGTCATTCTTCTGCGGATCTCCGTGCTTTCGCGGAATATAGCATCATATCCGGCTATATTCTGCGCATCGGCCGCGTTCTGGGCAAGCCATTCGTCCACTCCATTCAAAAGTGTCTCTTCCTGCTCGAAGACCCGGTGGACATTATCGGCAGGATCAATATCTGCGGTATTGACACGATTACGGATATCCTTAAGGGCCGCCAGTATCTTAGACGGTACGCCCGAGGCGATATTCTCGGCAGGCATAAGATCCTGGGGGACAGCGGGTATCTTTCCAAACTCGGTCACAAAGACGCCGCGGGGATTGATCGTTCCCGATTCGTACAGGCCCTTAAAGGCAAAGGCAAACTCCCGCCTCAGCGCCTCAAACGCCGTTACTATAAGGCCCAGCCCTGGAACAAACGCCAGGAGTCCCCTAAAATGCGTCGGGAATGTTTCGTGATAGGCTATCTGACCATATATATAGGGAGAGATCTCTTTTATTGCCGGCAGGTATTCAGCGCGTCCTACATTGGTTGTCAGGGCCTTCCAGAGATTTATGGGGTCCCAGATACTGTATCCGTGGATTTTATAGACAACCGCCATCGAAACCGTAAATCTCATGAAACTCGTGGCGAAGAAGATGAGCGCCATTATGCCAAGCATCACGCTACCGAAGATCCCGAGATACGAGATCTGCTGATAATGCGTCATCAAATAATATGTGCCGGCGGCAATCGTCGCGGCGGAGATCGCCACCCAGTCAAGGCCGCCGAATGAGACGGGCATGAAAGCATGTTGGGACACAAGTTCTATATTCAAGGTCTGTTTATCCACTATGCTCAGACGGATCCGCCCGTCTTCCCCCGCTCTTAATAAATTCTTCAGGATGTCTATGAAGTCCGTGGACAGAGCCGGGTCTATGTATATGCCCTGGAAACCGGATTCTCTGAATTCGTCCGGCCTGTCCTTTTCCATACCGCTCATGATCTCCAGCAAACCCGAGACTTCAAACGGCGTCAGCCGGTTCAATGCGTCTCTTGTGCAATTGGGCCAGCATGCATGCTGATACATATTGATATGCAGCATGTCGAATATATCCGTTATCTTTTTCCCGGGGATGAAGAGATGGAGGCTCTTCGTAACTTTTGACCTTGAGCCCCAAGGCACTTTCTGGATCTTAGCCTGGACAAGCGGAACCTGGGCCGGCGGCATAAGCTTACCTATATCTAATATGATAGCCGATTCCTCGAATCTTACAGGTATCCCAAATTCACCCATTATGGTCTCTATGGCTCTGCCGTGGTCTGTGAATCTTTCCCTGAGGCCGTCAATATCGCATCCGCTCATTATCTCATCGAATTTCTTGATAACATTCTTTGAAGCGGGGCTGAACATCACAAAAGGATCATTACCCATAAATGTATAGACCTGATACCATAGATACAGTGTATTGGCGAGACTCTTCTCGCTTAGCCCGTAACACAGGTGACCGAAATAATTGGCCTCGGCTTTCCTCAGGAACTCTTCGAAAGGAACCATTTCATCGTCTCTAAGCGAATTACGGAGCATTTCTTTTACGTGCCTGAACGTTTCTTCGTTATTCTGCGAGAGCTGCAGCAACCTTTCGTCGGGATAATTCCTGACCCACTCCGCGAATCTTTGCTCATCCGAAACCAGATCGCGGTATCTCAAGATATCGCGAATGCCGGCGGTAAAGAGCCTGCCCGTCTCTCCGACACCTTTCATGTCCGCTATATTCATAAGCACAACCATGTCGAGCAATTTTGTCCTGTCTTTGGGAGATCTAAAACTTTCAAACAGCTCTTTTATGGTAAAGGGCGTCCTCTCGGCCAACATTAACTCTCCGAATAGAGCATGGTGTTTCATCAGCAACTCCGCCTTCATCCTTCTGTCTCCGGTAAATCCATACTGGTCCAGGATAAGCGCGAGCGGCCTCAAACCGACATTTGCATGATCCAGGACATGGACAGCCTTGCCGATATCGTGCAGCAGAACGGACAACCATAGCAATTCCTTATCTTCATCGGTTGCCGTTGCCTCTCTATATATATTACAGAGCTGTCTGAAGGTTTCGATATCCAGGTCCGCTAATTTACCTACCGAGATTTTTACGAACACAAGGAATGCGGCCCTGAATCCCTCTTCATCGTTGGTCATCAATCTTTGCGAAGCTACGCTCAGTTGCTGGAGGACCCCCAGGACCCTTGCAACATGCTCAAGGGCATCTATGCCTTCCCAGAATATCGAAGGCTGGGATACTCTCTTCAATTCTTTTAATTCGGGGAATATCTCAAACAGCTCGCCGGAACCCATCATGGTACGGAAACGCCCGGCAATGCTACCGCTGTGCAAAATAGCGCTCCTTACCTTGTCATAATCTTCAGACGCGTGGGAGGCCCTCTTCGCCCTTTCTATCGCAAGGAAGCCTTCCTTGCCTGTCATAGCTATCCTCTTGCGATCCCAATCGAAGTGCGTCCTTATCCAGTTTATAGACTCTTTTTTGGCCTTTTTGTAAAGCTCGCTCGGCTCTTCTCCTGAGGCCATCCAACCCAAGGCTTCCTGGACACTGTCTCCTTCTTCCAGTATCGGCCATAGCGGCGCATCCCAGAGGGTAACATCGTTCACGCCATTTTCAAGCCTTGCCATCAACGCATGTCCCTCGAGGCTGTCATAAGTGCCGGCGACCCTGCACATCTCGGCCACCGACACGCCCCAAATGGTCTTATTTTTCGGACTATCGGAAAGATTGCGCCACACAACGGCGGTCTTCGGCCTTCCTTCGACATCCAGTATGCCGACCCTGAAGAGAGACTGGTTATCTCCCATCTTGAAACCGCCGATAGGAGTGCTCACCCCGTCATATACAAGCGAGTGGTTGCCCACGGTCGGGTTCTTTATGTTGGCCCCCACTACCCATGACCTTTCCCCTACCCTGCCCGAACCTGTAAGCCTCGAATTGGTTAGATTGCCGGCTACTTCCACGTCCGCAGAAACGTCATTTGAATTTAACCGTCTCTGCCAATCAAACGCCCCCGCGACAAGAGAGCTTACGCCTTCGGGGCTGTCCAGGAATATTTCGCTTTCGCCTACGTCCTCGTAAATGCCCCACATTGTCGTATAGGCGTTATAGCATTTACCCAGCAGGCTGCGGGCAGTATCATATACTGCGCCGAAAAATTCGGCGCCGCCCTTATCGGCAAATTTCTTATCGGACTTTTCTTTCTCTTTAATGTAATCGCTCTTGCTGGTCTTTGCGGCAAGAGGCGTCAATATCTCGCCTGCCGTATCGATCTCGACTTTGCGCGGCCTGAATTTAACCCAGAAAGTTATCAGAGGATCTACCTTGGTCTTAGGTATAAAGTAGTTGGCGGTGTTCGCGGGCAACAATCCTCTTTCTGCGTATTCGGGGTGATCTTTGAAAGCGTTAAGATTAACGCTCCTGGGTTTCTTCTCGAGGAACGTCTCTATCTCATTGCCTGCGCCCTGCGCGCCGGAGGATGAGGCGTCCTTTGCCACACCCAGTTTACCCGCTACCCTATCCATATCTTCGGGCGCCGTGAACACGTTTATACCGCGCGGATCCAGGTTCAATGACTTATAATCGTAGACCAGGAAGCCGTCGCAGTTCGTTATATAAACACCGGCGGTCCCTATCGTTTGCATCTTCTGCGCTACTATATAGGTGTTCCTTATTGCCTCGGCAAGATTTGTGGAGACCTCTCCGTTGGGGAGGAGCCTCGGGACAGTTGTAAGGGCCTTCGTCCCTTCAGCCAATGACTCCGGCAGCCTTTGCCCAAAACCGCCCGCATGCAGCATTAATACCGGCTTGTCGAATACGCCGAGACCGAATCTGCTCTTCAGATATTCAAGGACCGCGCCCGTAGCGGCGCCGTTACCGCAGGCTTTGTATCCTATATTAAGGTTTGTCTCATCCACTACCAATATATCCTCGCCCAGCTTCATAGAGGCAGGATACAGCACGCCGGCCATACGCCTGAGGTAATCTTCATACAATGGCGTCATCTCTTTCGTCGAGGTTACTACGATCTTGCCCCAGCTTTCCGTCGTGCCCGCTCTCGCATTATCAAACACCGTCTCCATATCACTGACACATGCGCGAAGGACATCGAGTTTCTGCTGCCTGTCGGGCCTGTGACTGTCTATCATGGCTACGAGACGCGGGCTCAAGAGCGCGTGCGGCAGCGCAAAGACTATCTTACGCCTTACTTCGTTGTATTCTTGTTCGGACATCGAGAGCCTGGTGCGCGTAAATAGCGAACTCTCTATTATCTCCCTGAACCTGTTCAACTCCCGCGGATTCGATTCGTCAAAAACATGGGACTGCCTGATCTCCTCGACCATCTCAACGTATTCCAGCGGATCATGATGGTTCAATATTATAAGGATTGCCTCTTCCGGGCTCTTGCCGTCGATGATCCTCGTTACAACTGGAGTATATACGCCTTCCTTCCTGGCGTATCCGTCAGCCAGTTTGAATAGTTCATACCTTGTGAGGTTTCTATCAGGCTGACGATTAACGATCTGCTTAAGCTGAGCCATCCTCCCGGCCGCGTAAGCATTATCCGCTTCGACAGAGCGCGAAAGGTTATCGATCAATGATTGCAATGCTTTACGCGGCAGGCTACTGGCCAATACCGCAAAGAATTCCTTGTCGTCGATGTCATTATCGTTCATGAGTATCCTCATAACTTCGGCCTGGCGCATCGGTGAATATTCCAGGAACTGCCTCATCTTACGATAATCGGTAGAAATTTCTTCGTAGGCCCATATTTCATCCGGCACGTTTCCGCCGAGCCTTCTGGCAAGTTCCAGATGGTGGAGATGCTCCTCCATCTCAAGGTAAAGAAGGCCGTCAAACTCGCAATTACGCACCCTGAAGATATCATCGTCTATCGTTATGTGATTGTCCGCAAGTTCGGTGAGATTCTCATTACCCGTAACGACTCTGAACAGGATTTGATCGGCAGCGCCAAGCTCCGGATAATGCATGTATGCACGTTCGAATACCCGCCTAAACCTGTTTCCGACGCCGGCGCCATGGTACTTATTAAGGTAGGCTTCGATATCCTCTACGTGGCCTTCGGCGTTCACCATCCACCCTTCCTCTCCTTCATAAGTCATGGTAAGAGGCGCTTCCTGCGGCAGCCTTCTCATTTTGATACCTGAATCGGACCTGGCCGCAAGTTCGGATGCGGCGATGGCCGGCGGTTTTTGCGATAAGATGTAATAGTTCATCGCTGTCTTCCGGACAAAAGGGATCCTCTCGCCAAGCGATATCATGGGATACCTGTCACCAAGGTCATGCTCGCCTTTTCTGGCCAGCCGCTTTGCCAAATACGGGAACCACGCAAGCCAATAATTCACGCCTTGCGTCTTCAATACGGAATAGCCCATCTTCGCGATCTTCGATTCATTGGAGAGCGCGGTAACAAAATTCTCGCGGCCTTCCTTGTGCGAACCCCACGGTTCCCATTGGGGTCGTCCGAGCAGCCAGTCGAAGAACCTCTTATACAGGCCGGCGATATTAAAGTAGTTCGGGGTTGAGATTATCATATATCCGCCCGGCGCCAGGACCCTGTCAAATTCCGACAGGACCTTATCTATGTCGTCAACGTGCTCCAGCACTTCGGTGCATACGATCAGGTCCAGCGACCCGCCCGGGATATGCTTCAGATTGCTTATGTCGCCGGTCACGAAAGAGACCCTTGAAGGATCAAAGCCGTCGGCAAGCCTCGACTGTTTCAGGCTGGCTATAACGCTCTCTTTAAGTCCTTGCCCTCTTAAAAGCTCCCTGTTCTCCTCTACCGCTTCGGGCGTAGGATTGCTCTGCGATATCTTAGCCGCAAAATCCGACATCTCGACGGCAGATATACGCGCCACCGGCCAATACCGGCTGATGTTGGCCAGGTTGAAGCCCAATCCGCTTCCGGCATCCAGGACCCTGCTTACCCTGCCCCCTCTCAAGGCTATCAGATCATAAAATTCGCTTAAGATCGGCTGGCTGTAGTCGGAGGAGAGGAAAGCTGTCGGTTTTTTGACTTTTGTATAACGCGCTTCTTCGGCCCTGCCGCCGGTTAGCCGCGATTTTATCATATTCTTTGCAAAGACAGAGATGCCGTTTATGGCGGTATGAGACAGGATGTTGAGCGTTATCGCGGTAATCGGATAATTGGCAAAATGGACCGATACTTCTATACCTATCGCGCTAACTATAGCGGGGACTATCAATTCCGGCGTTGCCTTTACCAGGGCTTTTGTCATTACCCAGGCCCCTCTCCAGAAACCCAGCCCCTTTACGCCGGGAAGTTCCCTGTTAAATATATGGAGGAGGGTGAAGAGAGCGGCAAAGCCTGTCAGGACGCCTATAAAGGCCGGATCGTTCATGCCGGATAATGCCCTCAAGAGGAATGCCGGGCCTATCCTGATAAAAATATCTTCTATCGAAGGGGCGTGCCATATCGGAGAATACGCCCAGCCGGTGAGCTTTTCAAACAATATGCCTATGAGCCGGATAGTAGCCGTGAGTGCGGGCGGACCCGTAGTATCTATAGTAGACATCCCGTCATTGCTAAGTTTAAAATGCCTGCCTGAAGGATCGATAAATATCGAGCTGGCCAGGAGATCTTCTACCATAGGCGGACCGCTGTGTTCTACTGAATAAGCGCCTTCCCGCCACGCAATGGGCATATCGTTCGCGTATGGGCTGTCTCCCGCGATAAAGACATCTTTATCTTCTATGGCTTTCCCTAAAACCCCCGAAAGTTCTTCCTTGAATTGATGGTGGCCGTAACCTTTGTCTACGGGCGCTATGTCTATGAGGTCCCCCGTGCCTCCGAGAACTACATATACCAGGAGGCCTTTCTTCAGCAACTCTTCCCTTATTATGTCGCAGGCCTCTTGCGGAGTCTTACCTATGGTAGGTACGATAAGGAACCTTGTATCTTTTTCGGAAAGCACCTTTACCCTGAGATCCGATATTACAGTCTGGATCGCCGCCTTTTCTTCCTCATTAAATACAACCTTTGTCTCGGCGGTCAGGTCATCCGCCATTGCCGCTACGGAACTGCTGTGGGTCTTCACATATATATATTTCGATAGTTGCGCATATTCCTGCTCGCCCATGTTATCCCTGATAACGTTCAATACCTGCGCCTCCACGTCACGCGATCTTTTACCTGTATTTATGCAAATGTATATCTTATTCCTCATCAAAGTTATAAGCTGGTTGAGTAATAACGGCGGGATCTGCTTGCCCGGCATGGAGAGTATCGTCCCGTCTACGTCGAGCTCAAGCGCCGCTTTGGGATATTGCAAGCCTCTTGCTTTTCTGGCCTCTTCATTTTCGATGCGATGCTTCCGGACTGCCTCAACTTCCCTCACGATCCTTTTGGCAAATTCATTTTGTTTTTTGATCGGGCTGCTTATAAACGCTTCCCTGATCCATCCAATGCCCGTTTTCCGCGAAAGGGATCTGAGCGCTATCTTGAATTCCATAGGCGGTATATCTTTGATATTATGTATGATATCCTGGAATTGATAATAATTCTCTACCGCGTCAGAACACGCGCTCGCCCCGAAGAATTTTATCAGTTCCGCTACATTCAAAAGCATTACCGTCTGGATGCTGTCGTTCGACGTACTGAAATGTTCATTGAATCTGTTCCTGATGACCGTCATTACCCTAAGCTCGTTCTTACCGAGAGAGACGCCGAAATCTCTTAAGAAGAAGGAGATGTTCGAAGCCTGCAGTATTTCCCGCTCCCCATACACCGGCATCTTAGCCTCCGGGGCTTTATCGATGATATTCCTTGAAACGGCAAAATCTATTACGCTATTTATCATCAATATGCTGCGCAGGAAATGGCCCAATTGCTTGGCGGGGCTTGCTTCATATAAAGCCCCCTCATTCCTCCTCCAGTCCACAGGGTGTCCGATACTTGCCGTTCCATAAGGGTTATACCTTTTGAATAGCTGGGCGCCCATAAGCTCCAGGAATTCGAGCAGGCCTTCCGGAGTTCTGTCGACCGGCGCGACGGAATCGCCTTCGTTGTACCATCTTTCCACGTCTTCCCACGTAATACCGCTGTCCCTCCAGTTAACTGAGGGCATTATATTGCCCAGGGGGCTGGGTTCGATGTTGACTATACCCGTTCCCGTATACCATCTTTCTATGCCGCTTCTTACTAATTCCCAGTTGGTCCATTTACCCACCGGCAGGACATTCTCTTTTGAGCTTATGCGGAAGATGTCGACAGTCACATCTGCCGGAACGGCTCTTGCGACCAGCAAGCCCTCTTCCGTAATATCATATTTTGCGAAGAATTTTATAAGAGAGTTCATATAAAAGAGCATCGTTGCGGCCGACCAGCTATCTATTATCCTATACTTCCGTTCCTGATCGCTCACTATGCCGGACTCTTTCAGCTGCCGGTAAAAGTCCGCGGCTTCCTTACGGAACTTTGGATTCTTCTCCATATTTCGCGAAAAACTTTCAAATATGGCCCCTTCGAACGCTTCTTTCGATGTGCGCATGTTGGGATCTGCCGCAAATTCGTTTACAGTCCTCTGCATAAACTTATAGCTATGGACCATATTCTTTCTGCTAAGATGGAAATTAAATGCCTTGGACTTCTTCCCCTTAAGACTGCCGAGGATATCTAAGGCCATAAAATACGGGGATGCATCGCGAGCCATGAATATATCGACAGCGCCGTCATCCGGTATCTGGTTTACCGCATAAGGCGCCACTCCGGTGATCCCCAGAAGGAAAGGATACAGGCCCTCGGCATTGCTTTTACCTCTCAGCTCGCTCAGTAAATAGTCTCTTCTATTTATAAGGAAGTCATAATGCATTCTTCCCATAGGATCACGTCTGTCGATCTGGCCGGCCAGTTCGGTGGTGTATTGCCGGATAAGCGCGCATATTTCATCCAGCGAATATTTTCGTAAAGGCAGGTGAGGTTCATAGTAAGTATTCAGATTATGCGTGTTTATGGGCCCGCCTCTATTCTTATGGGAATCCGCTAAATATTCTTCGAATGTCCTGTTCAGGATAGTGCATATCGTTACCATGGTCTCTAACGAATTCTTATTTTCCATGATCGCAACATCGCTGAACTTAAGGCCGGCAAAGTCTTTGGCGTCTCTTTCGGCTATCCTCCTTCTTGCCTCTTCGATATTTTCGGGCGTTGCTTCGATCTTCGCCGCCGCGAGGTCTCTCTTTACCGCCTCATCCAGCGGAACCGTAAGGAAGATGTTGATCAGCGCATCTCTGTAAGGTCCTCTTCCCGTTATCACTACCGGCTGCCGATTGGCCAAATCGACTATTATATGCCTTATCTTCGCCTCCAACCGCGTCCTTATCTCCCCGTCCCGGGTGGATATCTTGGCGACATTAGCTTCCACGTCGGGGCCGCGCAGTCTATCGGTGACATCTGTACCGTCTAAATACAAGCGCCCATGGCGCAGTCCTATATCTGTATGCCGTATCATCCCGAGGACGGCTCCTTCATTATCCAGATCGATCTGTTTTGAAAGGGCCTTTAAGGTCAGCGCTCTATAGACGCTTCCCCTGTCAAAATTAACTCCTCCCATGCTCGCAGCCAGCATTTCCGCCACGTTTGTTTTGCCGGACCTTGCCGATCCGCCTATATTTATGATGAGTCCTTTATTAAGACGCGTCTTTTTCATGCGGCCGGCTTTGCGCGCCTTCTGCATCTCCTCGATCTTCTTATTGTAATTATAATGCGCGGACATCCATTTCATCGAGACCTTGGGCACTCTCATATAAAGAGCGCTTGGTTGTCCGCCTTTGGACATCCAGCCCAGCGCCTCTTCCACGCTGTCGGCATCGCTTAAGAGGGGCCATAAGGGGGCGTCCCACAGCGTCATTTCGTTTACGCTCTTGCCTTCGGGGACAACTTCTTCGAGCGAATGGATCGTGCCTGCGGTAGTGCACATCTCTACTATGCTCCTGCCCCATATCTTTGTCTTCTTGGGATCATCGCTTATCATGCGCCACGATACGGCGTTTATGACCTGGTCATTTGCGCCGATCACATACGCCCTGAATAAGGACTGGTCGTCGCCCACAACGAGCCCGTCCATCTTTGTGCCGACGCCGTCGTATATCAAGGAATGGACGCCGACCGCGGCATCGTGAAGATGGGCGTTCACTACCCAGGAGTTCGCGCCTACCTTAGTATTACCGCTCAACGTGACATCCGTAAGGGCGCCCCGGCTATCGACCGACTGCCCTACTACCGTTTCATTCAATACCGGCTTCCAGTCGAATATATAGGCAAGGATCGAATCTTTCCCGTCGAGGAATATCTCGGTTTCGCCGAGATCGTCGTAAAGGCCTAACGTGCCGACATACGTGTTATAACATTTGCCTAATTGCTGGGCTAAGTCGTATGCCATCTTTGAGAAGTCGCCTTTCTTCCTCAAGGCGACGTATTGATCTTTGGTTATGCCGGTTGCAAGAGGCACGAGTATCTCGCCTGCGGTGTCCACTTCTTTCCTGTATCCCTTGAGGCCTTTCCATAGGTTGACGACTCCGCCGATAGCGGACTTGGGTATATAGTAGTTAGCGGTGTTGGCGGGTATCATGCCCGTGGAGGTATACTCCGGATAGTCGCTGAATACTTCCGCGTTCCAGCCGCGCGACTCTTTCTCAAGGAAGACGTCTATGGTGTGATCGGCTTGATCATGGGCAACGCCGAGTTTGCCGGCGACCCTGTCCATATCGACCGGGGCAGTGAAGACATTTATGCCGTCCGGATTAAGCGTTATGTTGTTGTGGTCATATACGAAGAAGCCGTCGCAGTTGGTTATGTATACGCCGCCTGCGCCCGCCTCTCTCATCTTCTGCGATACTATATAGGTATTCCTTATGGATTCGGCAAGGTTTGTGGAGACCTCTCCGTTCGGAAGCATCCTGGGCACTTTCGCGAGGGCCTTGGTGCCTTCGGCGATCGCCTCGGGCAGCCTCTGTCCGAGGCCGCCGGCATGGAGCACCAGTATGGGTTCATTAAAGACTTCGTGTCCGTGCCTGTTCTCCAGGTATTCGAATACCGCTCCCGTGGCGCCTCCGTTACCGCACCTGAAGTTTATATCGAGGTCTGTTTCATCGATAACATCGACGGCCATATCCTTGGGGAAAAGCACGCCTTCCAGGCTGCGCAGGTATTCTTCGTACAAAGGAGTCATCTCCTTGGTGGAAGTTATCACTATCCTGCCCCAGCTGCTTATCCTCCCGTCCCTGGCCTTTTCGAATATGTCTTCCATGCCCCTTACGCAGGCCTTGAGCGCTTCGCGGCGGACCGTTTCGGAAGGTCTGTGCCGGGCTATGATAGCGGCGATATTACCGCTTATCGCTTCCGGGGGAAGGGCTAAGATTATGGCGATCTTCTTGTTTTCATCGGGGCAGCTTAAGACCGTCCTTTCGACCATATTCTTCAATTCATCGCCCGTCACCTCGCCTGCTTTTAATATCTCTTCGAGCGTATCCAGGTATGCCCTGGGATCATCGCTGGCTATGGCAAACATTATCTCGTCGCTTTTCAGGCCTCGCAGATAATTGTATATCGGCGTTTCATAGACGCCGCTTTTTTGCGCGTACTCCGTAACGAGTTTATACAATTGATAGGATGATAGCGGGGTCGAGGGCTGGTGGTGCTGGATGCCTTTTAGCCTGAAAATATTTATTCTTACAGGGGGATTATAAAGCACCGGCGTAAGACTGTCGAGCAGGATCTTGATAACCACATCCAGTTCCTGCCGCGTCATGCTCTTTGCTAATACAAGGAAGAATTCCTGATCGTCTATGTCATTATCGTTTATCAGGGCCTTGAATACTTCGGCCTTTTCTGTCGGGCTGTATTGCAGGAAATGCGTCACCTTGGCGTAGTCTGTCTTCACTTCGGAGATGGCTCTTACCTCGGCGGGAGGTGCTCTGGCGCCGTGCTCTACATAGTCCACCAGGTGCGCCAGTTCTTCTTCCAGCTCAAGCTTCAGGATATGTTCGAACTCGCATCCTGCCGGCAGCGAGGTAAATATGTCGAAGTCCATCGTCAACACCCTGCGCTGCATATGCATCAGATTATCGTTACCGCGCATAAGGCCGATCTCTACGCTGCCCATATCGATAGTGGGATAGCGTCTCAAGGCGTCTTGCAGGGCGTTTTGGAACCTGGTGCCATAACCCGGCTGTACGTTATTTAAGAAATTCCTTATATCTTCGATATTGCCCCTTTGAATTTCTACGGGAGCTCCCGACGGCAACCTGCGCATCTTAATTCCGGACGTGTGAAGCGAACTCTGCATCTCCTCGATCTTCTTATTGTAATTATAATGCGCGGACATCCATTTCATCGAGACCTTGGGCACTCTCATATAAAGAGCGCTTGGTTGTCCGCCTTTGGACATCCAGCCCAGCGCCTCTTCCACGCTGTCGGCATCGCTTAAGAGGGGCCATAAGGGGGCGTCCCACAGCGTCATTTCGTTTACGCTCTTGCCTTCGGGGACAACTTCTTCGAGCGAATGGATCGTGCCTGCGGTAGTGCACATCTCTACTATGCTCCTGCCCCATATCTTTGTCTTCTTGGGATCATCGCTTATCATGCGCCACGATACGGCGTTTATGACCTGGTCATTTGCGCCGATCACATACGCCCTGAATAAGGACTGGTCGTCGCCCACAACGAGCCCGTCCATCTTTGTGCCGACGCCGTCGTATATCAAGGAATGGACGCCGACCGCGGCATCGTGAAGATGGGCGTTCACTACCCAGGAGTTCGCGCCTACCTTAGTATTACCGCTCAACGTGACATCCGTAAGGGCGCCCCGGCTATCGACCGACTGCCCTACTACCGTTTCATTCAATACCGGCTTCCAGTCGAATATATAGGCAAGGATCGAATCTTTCCCGTCGAGGAATATCTCGGTTTCGCCGAGATCGTCGTAAAGGCCTAACGTGCCGACATACGTGTTATAACATTTGCCTAATTGCTGGGCTAAGTCGTATGCCATCTTTGAGAAGTCGCCTTTCTTCCTCAAGGCGACGTATTGATCTTTGGTTATGCCGGTTGCAAGAGGCACGAGTATCTCGCCTGCGGTGTCCACTTCTTTCCTGTATCCCTTGAGGCCTTTCCATAGGTTGACGACTCCGCCGATAGCGGACTTGGGTATATAGTAGTTAGCGGTGTTGGCGGGTATCATGCCCGTGGAGGTATACTCCGGATAGTCGCTGAATACTTCCGCGTTCCAGCCGCGCGACTCTTTCTCAAGGAAGACGTCTATGGTGTGATCGGCTTGATCATGGGCAACGCCGAGTTTGCCGGCGACCCTGTCCATATCGACCGGGGCAGTGAAGACATTTATGCCGTCCGGATTAAGCGTTATGTTGTTGTGGTCATATACGAAGAAGCCGTCGCAGTTGGTTATGTATACGCCGCCTGCGCCCGCCTCTCTCATCTTCTGCGATACTATATAGGTATTCCTTATGGATTCGGCAAGGTTTGTGGAGACCTCTCCGTTCGGAAGCATCCTGGGCACTTTCGCGAGGGCCTTGGTGCCTTCGGCGATCGCCTCGGGCAGCCTCTGTCCGAGGCCGCCGGCATGGAGCACCAGTATGGGTTCATTAAAGACTTCGTGTCCGTGCCTGTTCTCCAGGTATTCGAATACCGCTCCCGTGGCGCCTCCGTTACCGCACCTGAAGTTTATATCGAGGTCTGTTTCATCGATAACATCGACGGCCATATCCTTGGGGAAAAGCACGCCTTCCAGGCTGCGCAGGTATTCTTCGTACAAAGGAGTCATCTCCTTGGTGGAAGTTATCACTATCCTGCCCCAGCTGCTTATCCTCCCGTCCCTGGCCTTTTCGAATATGTCTTCCATGCCCCTTACGCAGGCCTTGAGCGCTTCGCGGCGGACCGTTTCGGAAGGTCTGTGCCGGGCTATGATAGCGGCGATATTACCGCTTATCGCTTCCGGGGGAAGGGCTAAGATTATGGCGATCTTCTTGTTTTCATCGGGGCAGCTTAAGACCGTCCTTTCGACCATATTCTTCAATTCATCGCCCGTCACCTCGCCTGCTTTTAATATCTCTTCGAGCGTATCCAGGTATGCCCTGGGATCATCGCTGGCTATGGCAAACATTATCTCGTCGCTTTTCAGGCCTCGCAGATAATTGTATATCGGCGTTTCATAGACGCCGCTTTTTTGCGCGTACTCCGTAACGAGTTTATACAATTGATAGGATGATAGCGGGGTCGAGGGCTGGTGGTGCTGGATGCCTTTTAGCCTGAAAATATTTATTCTTACAGGGGGATTATAAAGCACCGGCGTAAGACTGTCGAGCAGGATCTTGATAACCACATCCAGTTCCTGCCGCGTCATGCTCTTTGCTAATACAAGGAAGAATTCCTGATCGTCTATGTCATTATCGTTTATCAGGGCCTTGAATACTTCGGCCTTTTCTGTCGGGCTGTATTGCAGGAAATGCGTCACCTTGGCGTAGTCTGTCTTCACTTCGGAGATGGCTCTTACCTCGGCGGGAGGTGCTCTGGCGCCGTGCTCTACATAGTCCACCAGGTGCGCCAGTTCTTCTTCCAGCTCAAGCTTCAGGATATGTTCGAACTCGTAATTTGACGGGACTGAAGTGAATATGTCGAAGTCGATCATTATCGTACCGTCTTTCATCGACATCAGGTTTTCATTGCCCCGGACAAGCATGAATACCAAGTCGTTTCTCCTTAGCTGCGGATACTGCCGCAGTAAACCATCGACTACGTTTTCAAACCTATCGCCATACCCGGAACGGACACCATTGATAAAATCCTTTATACCGGCGACGTTCCCTCTCGCCATATTGACTGGGGGCATATCTCCCAACTTACGCATCTTTATGCCGGACGTTTGAACTTGGGGATAGAAGACCCCTATTGTTGCCGATAGCTGCGTTAACCTGGCTTCGCTTATCTTTCCGTCCAGAAGTTCTCTCCGCGCAAGAGAGTTAAGTATCGAAGATATGGCATCGGTGGGTATGCCATAGCGTTCCATCATCCCTTCATAATAATCTAACGATTCCCCGGTCGGAGGTATGCCGCGGACATCCCGTTTTATGGCCTCATATATTTCTACGATTATCTTCTGCTGCGTCAGCGTCAGATCGTAGAATTCCTCCATGCCCTCTATCTTTTCTGCTTCTCTTCTCTTTTCGACCCGGAGATGTATCCTATTCGTGATAAACGCTATTATGAAACCGCCTTCTATGGCGCCCACGACTGCGCCGAAACCCGCAAATCCCGATATCAACGCGGCGGCCGTTATTATGCCTCCGAATACGGCTCCGACAAAACCTACCGTAGCTATTATGAACCTTTCCTTTTCCGCAAGTTTGCTTGGATCGCCCCCGAGGAGCATCACAAGCCATCCGAGCGGTTTCATAACAAGAGGCTTCAAAGGCCCTGCGGCTAGCTTAACGGGATTCAGGATAAGAGAGATAGGCTTTATGGATAAGATCCTGTTTATGCCTGAGGCCATGGCTGTAAAGAGCCCTGTCCACATCCAGGCGGCCGAGACAGGTTTTTTGAGATATCCGGCCTTGCCCAGAAGAAGCACGGAACGGCCATAGGCTCCAACCGCTACTCCTGTTATAATAAACGCCGCAGCCGTGATCAGTGGCAGCCTGGGAAGAGCGCCGCCTATTAACGAGAAGAACATCCAGACGCCCGCGCTGACTATAAATCCTGTAAGCGCTCCGGCTCCGATAGATATCACGCCGGCAAGCAATCTGTTGTGCCTCTGCCCTTCCGCACGCGATCTGTCGATCCTGTCATTGATGAACAATACGACCATGGCGCAGGTCAATAATCCCAACACAACCAGCGGGGCGATCTGTACAAACTGCATATCCAAAACTTTGAATACGGGGGCTATCTCACCGAAAGGAACGCTCTGATTCTCAATGACAAAAGGCGTTGATATGGTCAAAAATGCGCCCACTATGGCACCCAGCATCATGGAACCGAAAGTCACGAGAGTTATCTTGATAGAATCTTTAAGCTTTTGCCCCGTAGACCACATCGGGATCGGGCTCATTACCCACGCAAGGACCTGAGGAAGGGCTATGACAAGCCACCACCCTCCGTTTGAAGCAATGGAAGCCGCGAGCAACGCTACAAATGTTAGGAGGGAGAAGCCGAATTTCGTGATCTGCCATGTCTTTTCGAAAGACTCGCGTAATCCCTGGGGCCTGTCTTCCGCCAGCGCAGGCGTCCACTGATATACCGTATCGAGGCCCTTTATAGTATTGACGATATCACCCATCAACCCCCTGCCCATAATATGCGTCAGGACAATGGGCGTACCGCTCAACAGGATCGTAGTAACAAGGGTCTCCCATATCATCTTGCTCCTCTGCGACCAGTTCCTAGCGGTTCCCCATTTCGGGATCAATATGATCATGGTCAACGTCACTATATACAACCACGCGCCGACAAGAACGCTGGTAATACCCAAACCGCCCGTCAGCATACCTATGCATCCTATGATCAACCACACATAGAAGAGAGGCTGTAGTATCCACGTACCCAACCGCAGGAACCCTATCTCCCATATCTCTTTGGGGTTCATCATGTTCTTTATCCTTACCATCGGGTGCAGCTCTGTCGGCATGCTTTCGGTCCATACGCTTATAGCCCGCTTATCTCCGTTATACCATCTGGTAAATCGCGCAAGGTTCGCGCCATAGCTTATAGGCGCTCCTTCACCGGCATAGACATCCTGTATGATCAGCGGCACGGCATGCGCCGTTTCAAACGTATCATGGCTCAGGTATTTTGAGTTCGGCGGCAGGTTTAAAAATTCGAGATCTACGTTAGGATCATAATGGTCTCTGTTCAGGTCCGCAAAGTCTGCGAGGATATGTGCTTTATCCTCTTCGGTAAGTATGCCTCGTCTCACCAGACCGGTGAGAGCCAAGTCCATGTGCGGAGCCGGATCCACTTCCTCTTCTCTTATCGATCTATCCAGAGATTCCTCCCCGACTCTCCTGGCAAGTTCTCCCATAAACTGTTCGCGCGCTCCCATGTCGGGCAGGTACCTTCTCAATATCCTGTCCGCATCCCTGGCCGTATACAGGGTATTCATCAACTGCCTTAAATAATTGAGTCTCTGCGGATTGAGTTTCCCCACTATCTCGGCCGATGCTTTTTTACGTATCAAGCCAGTCCTTAAGTCCGCTACGTTGGCCAGCTCTTCGCGATATCTCTTCTTCACTACAAGGGCCTTACCAAAGAACGAACCCTGCTCGCTGGCAACCTGCGCGGCTATTACCGTATACCACAGCGCGTCCTGGGCTGCCTTACACATCCTGGTATGGTCCGAAACTTCGGGATTGAATTCATTGATAGAGAATTCGAATATCGAATACCTGTCATTCGCCGGATGGCTGGCCGCCGCGATCAGATTAAGCACGCAATCGGGTTCGGCTATCTCCGAGTCCATTATCATGATGTTGCGGATCTCTTTCTCCTCATCTTCTATGCGCGTAGCGGCATACGTCGCCCCGTCGGTATACACGCCTATACCAAGATCGCGCAGCGCGGATTCGTCAATGCCGAAACCGAGCAGCGACGGCTCTTCCGCTCCCTGTATGATCCTCCTGAACCTATCTAACGACCCGTCTCTTAATATCATGCCAAACTGGTTCCGGCCCATCTCTTCATCTACCGACGGCTGGTAAGGCAGTTGTAATTTTGACCTGTCGTTTTGAGCAAGATTTACGAATATCCTGCCGTCAAAGAGATTCATCACGTCATTATAAGCTCCCGCCTTCCTCTCGACGATCTTATTCCCCGCCCTGCCGATCCCGGGGGCGCCGTAGGCAAACGCTCCGCGGATATATATGAACTCTATTTCGGGGAATTGCTCTCTCAGCTTCTGGATCTCCATAAGCTCTATCAGGATAAGATCGCTCGGCAATATATACGTACTGGCGCCTCCCGGCATATTGACCTTATATAGCGTTTGCAAGAAATCGCGGTTGTTAAAATACTCTTCCCAGAATATCCTCACGAAATCCCTGTCGCCTCTTGTATTATCTATTTCCAGCGTCCGGGTTATCCTGGAGCTATAAGGCGTACCGTCCAGATAGGCTAAACCGACCGTACCTTCTCTTCCCTCTTGTACCGCAGTCCATGCCAGGGCGGCATTACCCGGCGTAACCCATAGCGGCGCGCCGGAAGTGACTCCGTACTTTATCCGGTTCTCTTTCGGCCTGTAATATTGGCTCGGCCTGCCCGCTTCCTGCAGTTCGAAGTAAGCGTTTTCGAAGAAGCCCGGATCATTACGATGCTGAAGCCATGCCTGCCTGAGCGTTTCGCTTATTACAGCCTCATCCATCCTGTCGATAGCCGCGCTCACGCCGACGCTTCCTAATTCTTTGGCGTAATGAGTAACGACCTGCCGGCAGGTCACGTCTTCGGGCATAATCTCCTCGGTCCCTGCGGGCCTATTCCTGTTTATCTCTATAGCGGTGGTCTTCTTGGCAAGATTGATAAGATCGGAAAGTTGCGACCTCCTGCCCTCAATGGCTTCATTCAGGATCCTGTTCAACACCGCTTCCCTCGTCCTCTCCTGCGCTTCCGGTGTCATCATGCCGTCTACGGTAATAGGTATGATATTCCCTCCCCTTATTGAGGCTTGCGCAATTCTATAGACCAGCCGGTCTCGGTTGTTCATAACGCATTCTTGGAGAGACGGTATGACGCCTTCTATGCTGGGCAGTCCCATGGTATTGAAGGGCCACAGGAATATAGTGTTATCGTCGGTGCTCGTCACGCCTCTTATCAGTATATCGGCATTTCTCGGTTCCAGTTTTTCCGGAGATACGCGGGTTATTAACCAATCTAAGAATACTTTGACCGGCGTATGTATGGTCAACAGGAATCCTATGAATACCGGCATGATCATATAACCCAACGCGAAAGACCAGTCGAGGACCAGGGCGAATATCAGGGTCCCGACACCGCTCAGAAAAACCGTAGTGCCAAGGTATGTCGCAAACCGGCTCCTTAAGCTTGATACGCGCATTGCCACACCGACGATAGCCGGGAGGAGAAGGCTTAAGCCTCCGAATATCGTAACAGCGGCAGTTAAACCCAGCAACACGCCGGGTTGTAATATCGTACCTGTGCCTATACCAAACATCCCGGCCATGCTGGATATTATAAACCATGAAATAGTGCTTTTTAGAGGCATCGCCAGTATGGCTATCGATGCGCCGAAGAGAGGTATGATAGCTTTTCTTATGCCTTCTTTGCGCCATTTCGCGAAGGCGGATACGGCAAAAGCGGTCGCTATAGTCACGCTGAAAATAGCCTGGCTCGATGTCATGGCATATATCAGGCCGGCTATAGATACCGGCAAGAGCTTGCTTAAAGCCGAGAACTGGATAACCTGGTTCCGGTTCCTGGCTTCACTGACTGCAATAAGCGTGGAGACGATGCCGGCTATTGTCATTACTATAGAAATGGCCGTTGCTTGATCTATGCCCAGGGACAGTAAGGAAATGGCTGATAACAATGTTCCATAGACAGCTCCCGGTTTATATTTGGCTCTCATTCCGTGCCACAATGATAAGAAGCCTATGACAGCGGAAAGCGTAAGCGTAACATACGGAACTAACCATAAGGAAGAGACAAATAATGCGACACCGACCAGTCCTATACCCATGATCATGAAGGGATGAAGGTTGGGCTCATATCTTATATTGCCTGCCGGGTCCAGCGCAGGCGCGCCAGCCTGGTCCCTGACGGCGCGCCGTCCGAAACTAAAGAAAGGAGTGGCCGCTCTGGGCGTGTAATCCCCTTCCAGGAAATAAATACCGTTATATATATCTGCCGCGATAAGCATCCATCTCCGGAGGCCTGCCGTACCTTCATAATTTCTGGGGATCGGCGTTACGGCAGCCGTTAAGTGTTCGGATTCCTTACCTTCCCTCAGGTCCGATCTCAGGGCCGCTTCCTCTATATTGCGCAATTGCGCCTCCCCTTCATGCCCCCGGAAAATGACAGGATCAGCGCCTGCCCCGTCTACATGCAGTATAACCTGCATACCGCCGGCCGGATTATTGACCACGTTGACCTGATAAGGCGCGCAATTATTTCGTAAACCCCGCAAGTTCGCGCGAAGAGCGCTGTCTCTTACATATTCCAGGTTAAATATATAAGTTCCGACGGCGGAACCCGCGGCTGCAATAGTCCTTATATATTCCGCTATGTTATTCGCGTATAACCTGTCCCGCTGTCTCTGCCTCTCTTCCGACCAGCCCGCGCCCGGGCCTTCTCTCGGCTCCATAAACGCATAGATACCGATCACCCTACCGCCTCTGGCCACCTTCAAAAATTCACCTTGCGCTATCTCCTGGTTATTGGCGTTCCTGTAACCTCGCTTTTCCTGCTCGACCAGTTCGACCTCATATCTTGTCCCCAGAGATGTCGAGACATCATAAAGGGCCCCTCGTTCCGTGTCATACCTTCTTCTCATACCATCGAGCGTTATCGCTTCTATCCCAACGCCGTCTATCTGCGCGATCGCTCTCGCTATCCTTTCCCTGACCGAAGAAGGCGCCCTTTGCAGGTCGGGCCTCCTGTTGACGGAACGCATCAGATCGAGCCTTCTATCAACGGAATTTTTGATCGCAGATATAGCCGTCACTACGGCAATCGTTCCCGCTATAACAGCGCTATACCTGATCATATTGGTAACGACGATCGGAAGGTCTACATTCATAAAAGAGAGCGTTGCCATGCCGGTAACTGCTATCAGGAACATAACAAATGAAGACATTCCCCAAACCATATAAGTACGATACTGCGACCATGAGGCTGATATAGAGATCCCCGGATCGGTCATCTGCGGGAATCTGTATGCCGGGGCCGCGCCGGGGCCGGGGCCGGCCGCAGGCAATTTCGTTGAAGTCATCTTTTTGGACCTGATCCAGTTAAGGAATGCTATTGGCACAAGGGCTATGGCTAAGAATATACCGACTATAAATATCAACCTGAGTTCCTTGATCCCCTTAAGGACCTTATTCAGATCACCATGCATTACGCCATAACGGATATAGTTCCACGATACCTTGCAATCATCAATAAATCCGCTTCTATCCTCATGGCCATACTCGTCCAGCAGGTGTTGGAAGACGTTCCTTGCTTCGGCGGTCTGGGTCATTTCGAAGCTTGTAGAGTAGAATCTCTTGACGCCCTGCAGGCTCCCGCCGGCGGCAAATTCACTCTCGAGACTGCTGAACCATTCGGCGCTGAAACTTTTATTCGGGAACATGATGTTTATGACCGCCTCTTTCCCCAACGCGGACCTGAAGAGCCTGTATGTGCGGCCAAATATGACGCCGGGCAGGAGGTCGTCTTTCTCAAGGCGTTTCCGGCCGGGCATGCCCTGGATGTATATTTCGATCTCCCCTTTAGGTAAAGTTGCCAGTCTGGCGGCAAGTCCTTCGAGCTTATCGGCCCTTTCTCCGGTCTTGACATATAAGCCTATCTTTATCTTACCTGCGGCGCCGCCTTTATTTATAAGGAGCTGCACATGGTCTATAAGGGCCATGACAAGATCGATATTGGTAATCTGGGGGGTTAAAAGGATCGTCACCGGCGCATAGAAATCCTTCAGGTCATCGATATTATTCCTGATCGCGTCATCATAGGTGCCGTCAAGGACTGCCTTGATATTGGCATCGCCCGTCAAGTCGGTAGGATTAAGCATTAGGGTAAAATGGTCCAGCTTCCTGTACTTGTGGAGCTCTACTTCGCCGAGCTCATTCTTCTTTATAGAGCTGAGTATGGTAACGGCCTTCGCAAAAGCGCCCAGCCTTTCATTGTTTTCCGCGAGATGGCTTCCCTTGCTGGCGTTGGGTATGGCCTTAGGACCGGGATCGGTCCCATACGTACCGCCTGTCACGCCGTATTCTTTGTAAGCCTCATGATCGTCATCCACTATCGCCGTCACCCTATTTATCCATTTCGCCGTCGTCTTATCGCTCGTCCCGGCTAATTCCAAAAGGTCCGCGCGGAATTTTGTCTTAACGGTTCCCGGGACATTAGCGCTGCTCAGTAATCTGGCGGCTGCTTTTTCCAATCCAACGTCGATCGACGGATCCTTGGCATAATGTACGATGATATCCGCTATGTCGGCACAGACATCTCCGTCTAATGATATCGTCTCCCTGCAGAAGAGCACGTTCAGTATAAGGCTCACCTGGGTCGACCTGAAGTTCAAAGGCGTATCCTCCCGCCATACTTCGGGGGCCATCTCCCTGACCACGTTCCACGCCATGGCGTTGGGGATCTCCGTGTTGGTCAGGATATCATTCAGGGAATTGACCAGCGCCAGCCTCAGTCCGGGTTTCAGATCTTTGTTCCGGATAGCTTCTATGATCAGCTTTATGGCCTCTTCCCTGTAGCTGTTAAATTTTTTCTTGTCGCCGGCTACGATCCTGTATATGGCTTTTGCCGCCAGGATATCTTCCGGCGTCCCTGTCTCGGTGCCCTCGAGATATGCCAGCTTGAATAACTGTCTCTCTATCTCGCCCTGGCCCGAGCCATAGATAAGGAACGTGTTCCTGTCCGAGGCCCTGATCATGGCGCTTACGAGCGCCGGTATCTCGGCCTCATCCCTTGCCTCCTCGTCGGATGCCGCTATCTCGGTTATGGCTATAAGGTCCTCCATCCCCTGCGGCGAGTCTTTAGCCAGCGTCTCCCTCAATTTCCTGCCGATCTCTTCCTTCATAGCGAAAGATACCGTCCTCGCGCCGGCCACTTCTCCCAGGAGGTAGAGCGCCGCCTCTCTTGTCCCGGGATCCGCGCTATCGAGATATTTATAATAATCTTCCGGATTTATCAAAGTTTCTTCGACGGGACTGGACGGCAGATAATAATCCATGTAACGTTTGCTCAGGATGCCCAGCGCCGTCATCTGCGCGGCAATAGTATCTTTATCCGCCGCCTGGGCCGCGATAGCCCTGACCGCATCGACTACGCTCAAGTCCACCCTATACCTGTAAAATCTCGCTATAGCTATCAGCGCCTTACCCCTTATTAAAGGATCGTCGTCGCTTGCGGCAACGTCCTTCAGCGCGTTCACGGTGTGTTCCGTCTCGGCCAATCCCTTCAGCAGGTTAACCACTTTTTCAACATCTTCCACCTTAAGGCGCCCTTCTCTCTGGACATCTTTCTTCTCTTCGATGAATCCGCTCATTATCTCTATAGCGGTGGCCCGTATCAGGGGATCTACCGTCTTGTCATTTATGATGGCGATGATCGCTTCTATGGATTTTTTGCCGGCGGTGATAGAACTTGCATATTCATTGATATTCACATTAATAAGCGTAGTGAGAGTAAGGGTCACCATAGCCCTGTTGATTTTTGAAAATTCTTTCAGCCTCGCTATCAACGCGTCGACGATCGTATTGTTCAAGCTCTCGTCTTCTATATACCCGTCCACCGCCCAGTCACTCAACGTCCTGCAGGCCGCTTCATATACGGTCCGGTCCTCGCAGCGCGATATTACGCCTATCAAGTCCGTTATCCTGTCGTGAATATCGTTGACCGGGATATTCCTGGCCAGGCCCAATTTGCCTAAAGCATGTATGGCGGGCGCATCGACATCAGCATTGAACCCGGCATTGCGTATTATAAGGACCAGGGCCGCGTATTCCGACTCCGCCTTCTGCCCGCTTAGGGTCTCGCCCTTCTTAAGGGTATCGATCTCGACCTGGATAGCTTCGATCGTCTCTTTCTGCCTCTTCCTTTTGGCCTCTTCTTCCTTGCCTGCTACACTCAGCTCTTTTATCTCGGCTCTCTTCCTGTTGGCTTCCGGAGAATAATCCCCGCCGACTTTAACAGTCTCCTGAGATTCTTTTACCGCGTCGGACTTATGTCCTTCGTCAAAATCCTTTATCAATCGGCCGGCCTTGGCGTACCACTCTGTCCCGGCTAGGATCTGCTGCAGCGCTTCCCTGTTCAATGCCATATACATAAAGGCCAGGTCCAGCTCCCGGGCGTCTTTGATGATTATGCCGTCGCCGGTAGCGGAATCGAGAGAATTCTGAAGGCCCCAATCCGTATAAGCGCCCGAGCCTCCCAGGACGATCGCGTTCTCGAGATTGTCCCAGGCCGCGGCGTGGCCGGTCGTGGTAAGTAAGAGCATTGCAAGCGGGCTGGAGACCTCGTTATGGTTAAGGCCGTATTCATAATACTTGCCGTCAGGCGTAGTACAAGGGCCCCATCCGAATATCTTATACCCTTTCTGTCTGGCTATCTTTATTTCGGCGAAGAGGTGATTTAAATGGCTCCTTCCGAATGTATTCGGAGCCAGCTCCATCTCATTAAATATTACATTGGGCGCATATTCGAACCAATCGTTCAGCGACCAGCCGCTCAGCATCTCTAAGCCGGCTCTGTCCGTCTTTTCATACGCCATCCTGGTGAATGTCTCTTTTCCGAGTTTCTCCTTTGCGATCAAATACAGGATAACGGCTCTGGCTTCCGTATTTACGCCGTTACCGAGTTTCCTTCCGTACATCAAAGTAAGTCCGTAAGCGGTGAAGTCGTCCATCCTCTGGCCGTCTTTCGCAAAGAACCCGTGCTTAAGCAGGCCGGAGCCGTCGACAAACTGTCTGTAATCGGCCGCTTCATTCATCTCCGCCGCGGCGGCCACCGCGTCTTTCATTCCCGCATCCTTACCGAATGCATCTTCTACAAAACCAAACGCCATGGTAAGCCATGCCATATCGAGCGATGAATAACGTATAGTCCCGTCTTCTTCTTTTTTCGCTTCCAGCTTACCCTTTTCCATCTTTATGAATTCCGGCAGTATCCCGTTATGACTGTTCTCTTTCGCAAATTTTTGCAGGCTCAGGAGCATGAGGCGCAGTTCTTCCTTTTCCTTCTTTACCTCTCTGAGCTTTCCGGCGTCCTTCTGTGCCTCCGCTTCGAGGCGCACTATCTTAAGCGAGCGGTAGAATATGTCGCCGGCTATATCGGCGGGCTTTGCGACCAGCACTTCGGCGCGCCACCTGTCTCCGGTAAACTTCTTCAGGTTGACCGGGAAAGAAGCTCCATCGTCCAGGGTAACCCTCATGCCTTCCAGCCCCTTGGCTATTCTCGAGTCAAGTTCGTTAAAAACCGTCTGCTGTTCTGCTGTAGGTGCCCTTAACGGCCCCGCTACTTTATATTCCTCGCCATCGGCTGCTTTGGCGGCTTTGTCCAGTTCTTCCTGCGCGCGCTTTACCGCAGTTTCTGTCTTAGATTCTACTTTCAGGCCCTCTCCTATCTTCCCTGCAGTCTCCTCCCTTGCTTTTACCTCAAGCGATATCTGCGCCTCGGTGAGCGGCTTCCCGGCCGCGGCCCTTATACCGCCTATTTCGTCATCTATCTTCTTGCTGATAAAGAGCGCATACTTTCTTAAGCGCGAGTTGACTGATATCTCCGGCCTGACCTGCCTCACCCTGTCATATATCCGCCCCAGCATATCAAGGCTTAGTTCTCCGGACCGGGCTTCTACTATTATACTTATGGCCTTTAACGTATCGGGTCTGAGATAGGCGTAGGCACCATTATCATATAACGCAAGCAGCCTGTTCACGAAGAATTCCGCCCTGCCCTTGGAGACGGATCCGTTTGCGGCCAGATAAGCTATGGCTTCTAGGCTCGCGGCTTTTGTATCATATGAGCCTCTATCGACCAATATGAATAGCCTGTTTATAAGGTCACTCTGCAAATGAGCCGGTATGACTTTCCCGTCCAGAGCCAATTTGATTATGGCATTGATGCTGGGGATCGTCTCGATATATCCGAACTCGGCAAGATATCTGGAATATGCGCTAATGGTCTCTTCCATTGTGCTGTCGGAAACGAGCGCGTCCGCCGAGGCCGCATCTGCGAGCAGTCCAAATGATTCGGCATACAGGCTTTCGTGCATCATCAGCTCTTTTTCATCCGTTACCAGCTTCTTTTCGTCAGCGACATTATCGTATCCTGATTTGAGCGCGGCATCCCACTTGTCCGTAAGCGTCTTGAGTTCGAGTTTAAGGCCGGACTGAAGATCCGAAAGTTCGCTTCTTATGCCAGCGATCTCGGCGGTGGTCAGTTTCACCTGCACCTTGGATGCCATTGTCAATAAGACACGGCCGCACAAGACCCTCAGGAGGGCGTCTTCTTTCTTATCCTTATATATGGCACGAAGCTTATCTTCCAGGCGGGGTATTATCTGTTTCGACAGGTTTCCGGTTGTCCCCCTGGCGATAAGCTTGGTAAATGTAACCGCGGCCTTGCTGCGGATAATGGGGTCGCCTGATGCCAGGAAACCGAATAATAGTTCATCCCTCTCCGCCATGAGCCCATTTTGAGTCTCCGGGTCAAAATAGAATCCCGACAACGCGCCGACGGCCAGGTAGGTGCAATATGCATCGCGCTTCTCCGGGCTCTTCTTCAAATATTCTTCCGCCATAGCCAGTGCGTTTTGCTTTGCCGTGTCCGCGTTGTCGCCCTCGGACCGTTCCATGAGGTTTGTCGCGTCCGTAAGCTCCCTCTCTTCGAGAGTGCTCTTATAAGCAAAGTTCTGCTGCCATTTTGTCACAAGGACCGTCTGGAGGAGCAATGGATCGATCGAGCCGTATTGATCCAGGATCTCCTTACCGTCTTTTACATATAATATATTCACGAGTACGTCGCCGGCGGCTTCTTTTGGCAGGGTTTCTACGATCGAGACTATGGTGCGGCTTATTATCTCGTTGTCGTGTGTATTATTCTTCGATGACGCCATGGCCGCGAGATCTTTTATGATAGCGACCGTTTCGGCCGTATCTTTCGCCTTCAATGCATTGAGCCTTGCCGTCTCGCAAACTCCTCTTAAGTCATCTTCCGGTGCGAGCCATTCTCTGCTTGCCAATCCCGGCCATCTTGACATAATGGCTGTATGGACCAGCACAGGATCGACCCGGCCGAGCTTGTCGAAGACCTTCCCTCTCTCGGTTATCTGCAGCATATCCATAAGCGCTTCACCGGCGGCCGTCCTGGCATTTCCCGGCAGGGCTGTGATGATCGATACGATGGTGCGACTTATCATCGCGGCATCATACGCGCTTCTCTTCGATAGCGCTATGTCCACGAGACCCTTTATAACAGCTGTCACTTCGCCTATCTTCTTTGCCTTTGACGCTTTTAAGATGGCCGTTTCACAAACCTCTTTCAGGGACGGCTCTTTCGCCTTCGCAGGCGCTTCGGCTATGACACCTAACGCTTTACCGTCTATCTTTCTTCCCGTCTTAAGTTCCCTGACCCTGATAAGTTTTCTGGCCAGGGCCTGGTCTTTGGCCTCACCGGTCGAGGTCAGGTCCCGCACTATCTTATTAAATAGATCGTCCGATACGCTGAATACCGTCTTCTTGCCTATCGATATATGTTGTGTACCTATAAGTAAAACGCAGGTCTCTTCCACGAGGTCGGCGGATCCTTTCGAAAGCCCGGCCGAAGCCCTCTCTGCCTTCAGCTCTTCCCATATGACTCCTGCCCTGTCCTTCGCCACATCGCCCTGTTTCAGGAGATCGTTCCTAAGCACCAGCAGAACTGCATTGTTCCCGTCTTCTTTTAACAGGTCCGTCACCACATCCCACAAATATTTACGCGTCTTGACTTCTACCCCTTCCTTCTGGCCAACCGGGATAGCGGTCATGCCATCGGCCTGTATAACAACATCTATATACCCGATGGATATCCTTTGCTTTGTAATAAGCTCCCTTAAAAACTTTAAACTGAGCTTATCGCCCTTAGAGGCCAGGTCGATAAGATGCTCAATAAGAGGCTCCCGCACCTTTGCCTCGGATATATACTGGCCCATGAGAAGCCTTGCCAGCGCTTCGTACGAGGCGTTCCTCATCGTCGGGCCGTTAGCCTGCGTGTCATAAAATTTGTTCAATTTTTTAATGGCTTCGTCGATATAAGAACCCTTTTCGGCATTTTCGCTCGTAAGGCTGCCCCATTCGTTATACCTGCGCCACCAGTCCTGGATATCGCGCGAACCGAGCACCTGCCTCATCATGCGGTCGGAGATGATCATGAGGATGGCTTCCGCCGACTTTACTTTTACCTTGTTGTTGGAAAGCGCGGCGTTTTCTATTATTCTTGTATTTAGAAAATCGATCAGGTCTTTCGCCTGGTTTTCCGAAACTACTTCACCGTAATTATTCTCGGTGTACGTACCGCTCAGCGCTGAGAGTTCCGCAAAATCTTCGATCAATGTCACAAAGAAATACAGTTTATCGATATCCTTTTCGGTCGTTGCCGATTTTAAGTCCTCTATCTCTTTCTTGAGAAAATCTATCTGCACATTCGCGATCTGGTACCTCTCCCGGTCTTCCCATCCTTTGTTCTGGGTCACGAGCACCTGGCGCCGCAAAGAATCGAGAAGGAGCGTCTTCGCGTCCTGCCGCACATATTCATTACGCGATTTAAACAGTTCCTTGATGGCGTCGAAAGTGCCTGCAAAATATTCATGCCCGGTATGCGCCTCGTCGAATATCGGCGCCCTTTGTATAACGCCGGCCGCAAGTCCCAGGCCGAGAGACTGCATATTCTCGTCTTTTGACGCGGAGAAGATGTCAAAGAGGTAGATCTTCCTTTGCGGGCCTCGGACCTCGTTCAAGGGGTCGAATTCGCTAGAGATGTTCTGCCTCAATATCTCTACCTTATTCTCATGATCTTCCGAATTCGCAAGGCCGGTAACCGCCAAAAAGATCGCGTCACGCGCTATGACGGCATGTTTATTGTCTGAATTTTTGAATACCACCAGCATGGCTTGTATCGCGCGCTCCAGTATCTCGTCGGCCCTGGAGAATTTGACCCGTTTTGTGCTCTGCGTCCGCTTTCCCTTGTCTACTGTCACGTCATAAACGGCTATGATCTTGCGTTCCTCCGCTAAAAATCTCGTCAACGCTATATCTTTCAGCGACATCATGATCTCAAGATAACCTACCGTGCTTTTGCGCGCGTTAAGTTCCAGGATATCGATCACATTGATCGCTTCGGCGGGGTTCTGCTTTACGAATTTTACCAGATCGTTCCTTGCCTTATCCCTGTCTTCCCTGTTCTTGCTGTTGAAACCGTCTATATACCCGCCGATCTTTTCCTTCAGTTCGCGCGAGTAATTATACGGGATATCCGCGATGGTCGTCGGCATAGCCTCCGGCGTATATTCCTCCTGCGCGCGTAATGCTTCTATATTGACCACGCCCCTCG
>JAQURV010000005.1 GCA_029004355.1 Candidatus Omnitrophota bacterium | reverse complement strand
ATCGACTACGCTCGCCGAGCCCGCGCGAGCCTTCGTTATCGCGACCAGCACCTTCTTTACAGGCGTAGTCTCTCTTACGATAGGATTGGCCGGCCCGCTTCTCATGATATCGCCTACTTTCAATATGAGCCGTTTGCCCAGTATACCGCCCGGATGAAAGAACGCAAAGTCTTTCTCCCTGAACCCCTTCTTCTCCAGAAGGGCCACAGCCAGGGCGTCTCCCATCGCAAGCATCGCCGTCGTGGAAGCGGTAGGAGCCAGCCCGAGCGAACACGCCTCCTTCTTCACAGAAACGTCGATCGAATGATCCGCGAACCTTCCCAGGGTAGACTTGACATTCCCGGTCATGGCTACGAGTTTCGCGCCGATCTTCTTGACGATCGGGAGAAACTTCACGATCTCTTCGGTCTCACCGCTGTTCGATAATGCGATTATAAGGTCGTCCTTAGTTACGCGGCCGAGGTCGCCATGGAGCGCTTCCGCGGGATGAAGATATAATGACGGTGTCCCGGTAGACGACAGGGTCGCGGATATCTTCTGGGCGATGAAACCAGGTTTGCCCATGCCCGTCACTATGACACGGCCCCTGGTTTTGCTTATAACATTTATTATCCTGTCAAAGCCCGGCCCTATCCTCGCCGCAAGGCTTGTAAGGGCATCGCGTTCTATCCTAAGGACTTCTCTTGCTATATTCTTCGACATTATTTAACGGCCTTCTCTATCTTCTTCAACTTCAAAAGGATCGCTTCCAAGGCCTCCAGCCTTACCATGTTCGGCCCGTCGCTTAACGCGGTCTCGGGATCTTCGTGGACTTCCATAAAGATGCCGTCCGCGCCGCACGCTACAGCCGCCCGGGAAAGATACGGGATAAAGCGGCTCTCTCCCCCCGACTTGCTTCCGAGGCCTCCCGGCATCTGGACCGAATGCGTTGCGTCGTATACAACGGGATAGCCGAATTCCTTCATTATAGATATGGAACGAAAATCGCTCACCAGGTTATTATACCCGAAGCTTACGCCCCGCTCCGTCAGGATTATCTTCTTATTCCCGGTAGCTTCTATCTTTACGATAACGTTCTTCATGTCCCACGGAGCAAGGAACTGCCCCTTCTTTATATTGATGGTCTTGCCGGACTCCGCGGCGGCGACTATAAGATCGGTCTGCCGCGAAAGAAAGGCCGGGATCTGGATGACGTCGAGCACCTTCGCGGCGTCTTTTACATCCCCCTTGCAATGGACATCCGACAGGACGGCCACCCCCAGGGTATCTTTGATCTTCTTAAGTATGGCCAGGCCCTTCTTCAGGCCGGGGCCGCGGAAAGAATGTATCGAGGTCCTGTTGGCCTTGTCGAAGCTCGATTTATAGATGAACGGGATGCCGAGCTTCCCGGCTATCGCCTTCAGCGATTTGGCGTGGCGCATGGCGCTCGCCTCCGATTCGATAACGCAAGGTCCGGCTATCAAAACAAACGGATTGTCCGCGCCCATCCTGATATTGCCTGCCTGTATCTCCTTCATTATTATTTTTCTCTCTCTTTTAAGAGCGCGTCTTCGGCCCTCTTCAGGTCCTCCGGCCTGTCGACCCCGATCGTATCGAGCTTCGTCTCGACGATCTTTATCTTATAGCCGTTCTCGATCACCCTGAGCTGCTCAAGCTTCTCCGCGTTCTCGAGAGTCGACTTCGGAAGATTCCTGAATGTGAATAGAAAATCCTTGGTAAATGCGTAGAGCCCTATATGCTTATAGTATACCGGCCTCTTGGTCTCGTCTATTTCGCTCGTCCTGTTGTAGGGAATGGCGTAGCGCGAGAAATATATAGCGTAGCCGTTCTTATCGAATACGACCTTAACGACGTGTGAGCTCGTAAGCTCGGAGTCATCTTCTATCCTTTTTATCACCGTCGCCATCTGGGCCAGCTTTTCGTTCTGCAGCGCTATCACCAGGCTGTCGATGATGATAGGTTTGATGAGAGGCTCGTCCCCCTGGATATTCACAGCTATGTCTACAGCCATAGGATTCACGACCTCGGCAAGCCTGTCCGTGCCGGACGGCTGGTCGGGAGACGTGTAGATGGCCTTGCCGCCGAAACCTTCCACGACCTTCATTATGCGCTCGTCGTCGCATGCAACTATCAGATCGTCGAGCGTCTTGGCCTTCCTGGCGTTCTCCCAGACATGTTGTATGACGGGTTTCCCCAGAAGATTGGCCAGGACCTTACCTTCGAACCTTGTCGCGCCCCAACGCGCGGGTATTACTCCGATCACCCTCATTTATCCAGCTCCCTCTTTATTCTATCTAAAAGTTCGTTCGGCGTTACCACCGCTATGCCCACTTTACCGACAACGATACCGGCGGCGCAATTCGCTATATGCGCCGACATTATCGGATCCGCGCCCGCCGCAAGCGACAGAGTATAAGTAGCTATGACCGTGTCGCCGGCGCCTGAGACATCGAAGACTTCCTGCGCCACCGTCGGTATATGCTTCACCGGTTTCGATTTCTGGAATACTGCCATGCCGTGTTCGCCCAGCGTTATGAGAGCTATCTTGCAATTTAGTTTGGTCAGGAGCGTCTGGCCCGCCTTGAGCAGCGTCGCCTCATCTTTAATTTCAAATCCGACCGCCTTCGAGGCTTCGTAATTATTCGGAGTGATAACGCTTATGCCTTTGTAATACTTGAAATTCTCTTCCTTGGGATCGACCGAAATGATCTTGCTATGCTTCTTGGCCGCGGGGACCACCTTGCTTAGCAGCGCCGACGTTATGACGCCTTTGCCGTAATCTTCGATTATAACGGCGTCGACATCCTTCATCGCGCCCTCGACATACTCGACAAGCTTTCCCAGTATGCCGCCGCTCAGCGGTTCGACGCGCTCCTTGTCGATCCGCACAACCTGCTGATGCTGGGCCACAACGCGCGTCTTTAAGATGGTCGGCCTCGAATCATCCGTTATCACGCCGGCTGTGTGGATCCCCTTTTGCTCAAGCTCACCCTTCAGGATCGCCCCGCGCTCGTCATCGCCTATCACGCCGGCCAGATAGACGTTTGCGCCGAGCGAACGGAGATTATTGGCGACATTTGACGCCCCGCCGGGCATGAAACTCTCCTTCTTGACCCAGACGACCGGCACGGGAGCTTCGGGCGATATCCGCGAGACGTCCCCCCAGAGAAACTCGTCCAGTATGAGGTCGCCGATCACCAGCACGCGCGCGTTTTTAAAATTCCCTATCTTTTTTTGTATCTTTTCGAAACCTATTGTATGCATAAAATTTATTTTGATTTCCTATATCTTCTCTATGATAGAGCGGTAGAGGAGCGGGAACATCAACTCGTGATGGCCGATGATATTATACCCTTTACCGCCGGAAGACGTCGGCCGTGAAAGTATGTTCTGGTAGGGCCTGTACTGGCTTATCATGTCGAAATTGGCCGTATTGAACGCGTTGAGTTTATAGCCGAGATTCCGCGCGACCGTCACCGCTTTCAGGAAGACTTCCGGCAATATTACCGCCGAACCAAAATTGACGGCAACGCCGTTTTCGAGTCTCCCGACGCTGTAGATGAAATTCCTGAAGTCGAGGAGCGAGCCCTCGCCTATGGCCTCGCCGTTGGCGCTGGGGTGCTGATGAATTATATCGGTGCCTATCGCGACATGGACCGTCACCGGGATATTCAGCTCGTGCCCGGTGGCGAGTATGCTGAAGCGTCTGTGCGGCAGCTTTGCCTTCGCTATCCTGGCGCCGACAGCCTCGCCGATGCCTATGCCGTCTTTAAATCCGTCGTTTATCGCGCCGTTTATGAAATTGGCCGTTTCCTTAGCCATGCCGAACGAGCCGTCGAGTATGCCTTCCCCGACATCCTCGCTGGTCCTGCCTATCATAGCTATCTCGGTATCGTGTATTACGCCGGCCCCGTTCAAGGCGACCGCCTTTATGACGCCTCGCCTCATCAGGTCTATGACAAGCGGCGAGAGGCCGCACTTTATCACATGCGCGCCCATCATCAGGATGACCATCTTCCGGCCCTTGTAAGCCTTGGTTATCTTGTCGACCAGCGCCTGCAGGTTCTGGCTGGCAAGGACGTTCGGCAATGACGCGTAAAACTCTTTGAAGGAAGCGCCCTTCCGGCCGGGCCTGGCAAAATCATCTATGGATACCTTGCATTTCCGGAATTGAAGCGGTATCGTCTTTATCTTCTCAAGATCCACTCTCTGTCTCTTCATACGCTTTCCTTTTAAATAGAATAGTCATTTTAACATGAATATCGAAAAGCCGCTACTATTTTTTATTACGCTTAAGTTCGCCGTGGACATCCATCTCGACGATCTCATCTATCCTGACCTCAAATATGATGAATTTTTCGCTGAAGAGTATCTCGAACGTCTCCTGTGTAGGCTGCCCCCGGACTTCATCTATTATATGCTGGCTCGTGAGACGTACCTCTTTATCCGTCATCTCCTCGCGCATCTTGTCATAAAGCTTTCCCCGCGACATTATCTTCGCGGCGCCGTTGAGCTGATAACCCTTGAGGGTCCTCGTATCTATAAGCGACATCGATATCCTGGGGTTCGCTTTAAGATTCTTCCACGTCGCGCCTATTATATAATCCACCAGGTATATGCGGCTGCCTTCTACTTTCAGGATGAATTTCGGCGCCGCATTAGGCCGCCCCTCGAAATCACAGGTGGCTACGCTTATAAACTCTCTCGTCTCGAGCAGGTCGACCAGTTCTTTAGGCAGCATAATATCCTCCTATACGCTGAATCGTATATTGACTATATCCCCGTCTTCAACTATATAATCTTTGCCCTTTAGATAAAATTTGCCCGCAGCCTTCAGCTTCTCTTCGGCGCCCAGCGCCACGAGATCGTCATACTTCATCACTTCAGCCCTTATAAAGCATTTCTGGAGGTCCGAGTGTATCGCGCCCGCCGCTTCCGGGGCATTCGAACCCCGCCGCACCAACCACTGCCGCACTTCGTCCTCGCCTACCGTGAAGAACGATATGAGGCTGAGCGCCTTGATCAGGACGCGGGTAAGGACGCTTACGGCGCTCTCTTCGATGCCGAGAGAACCCATGAACTCCCTCTTCTCATCCTCGGATTCAAGGCCCGCTATCTCTGCCTCGACTTTTGCGGAGACCTGCATCACCTCTATCCGGATAGGCGCAAATTCCGCTTTAAGCCGGTCCGCAAGCGCCGTCTGGCTAAGCTCGTTCTCCGAGACGTTCAGGACTATGACCATCTCCTTCAATGTCACAAAAGGATAACTCGTTATCAACTTCTTTTCGTCCTGGCTCAAACTCAGGAGCCTGAGCGGCAATGTCTTGTCGAGATGCGTCTTAAGTTTAAGAAGAACTTCCCGCTCCTTTATTGAGGCTTCCTCCCTGGTCTGCTTTATCTTCTGGTCGAGACGCTCCATACGTTTTTCGATAAATATCAGGTCGTGGAGCAGGAGCTCCGAATTCACAAAATCTATGTCGCGCTTGGGGTCGACCGAACCATCCGCGTGATAAACGGAATCGTCCTTAAAGACCCTGACGACATGGCATATAGCGTCGAGTTCGTTTATATCGGTGAATATCTCGCCCTTTGCGATAGTATCCTTCTCCAGCTTGGGCAGGCATTCGACATCTATCCTCGCCCTGACCTCCTTCTTAGGCTTATACATCCCCACGAGCTTATCGTAGCGGGGGTCCTTTATCTCGGCAACGCCTTTTATCGGCTTGCCGGAAACGAGCTCTTTCTCCGATGGCTTATGGTTCGTCAAAAGCTCGAAGAGCGTCTTCTTCCCTACCTGCGGTAATCCTATCAGTCCTATCTTCACGCAAATACCTTCTTTCTGGCTGAATTTCTGTTTAACATTTGATTAAAAAAGTGGCCTCCGACTATTGCCTTTTCCTGTTTTATGTGGCATACTTTTAGTAGAAACACGAGAGGGCAATGATAGCGAAAGCCATTGAGGCCTATCACCTCCGAAAAAGACCCCGCAATCGAGGTCTTTTTTGTTTCTACCTCCTCAACAAATTTCCCAGATCCTTAGAAATTTTTCGGGTCCTGCCGCGGCTTCGCCTTTTGTTTTATAGGGCTTTATCCGCGCGCATGCACGGCTTTTAATATCGGTATTCTTGATTTAATCAGCCTTATTTAAATAACCTTAACGGTCAGTGTGCTACGGCAAAGCCGAAAGGTCAAACCCCATCCTACTTCGCCGTGCTACTTTCGTGCACGGCTTCGTAGGGATGGGTCCTTCGAAGCTCAAAGCTGAAAAGCTTTGAGCGAAGTAGACCCACCCCGTAATCGCCCTATTCGACAAAAGGCTAGAAGCCGCGTCACCCGAAAAATTTCCAGCCACCCCAGTAAAATTTTTCGCTCTGCCGTAATGTGATATGGCGATGTGGTTCGGAAACCGAGGGGTTCGTGCTTAAGCAGGGCGTAAAAATTGCGAGGCAGCGTCCGAGCAATTTTTCCCGAGCGCAAATTTTACATGGTTAAAATTTGCGCGTCCCTGCGAAGCACAACCCCGAGGTTTACGAACCACTCGGCACAGCACATTTACCGCTGTGGTGAAAAATTTTACTTCCCCAATATTTTTGCAGCGGCTGTGAGCACCTCATCGGCCGTTACCGCCTCGAGACATTTGAATCCCCTGGCGCAGTTATGCGCAAGGCATTCGATGCAGCCCACGTCCTTATGGAGCACCGCGTCGTGCCATCCTGTCGGTCCCCAGCGCGTCGGCGAAAGCCCGCGGTCATGCCTGCCGAATATCGCGATGACCGGCGTCCCTACGGCGCATGCTATATGCACCGGCCCGGAGTCATTCGATATAAAGAGCTTCGTCCGCCTCAGTACGCTCGCCACATCGGCGACGCTCGTCCTGCCCGACAGATTCACGCAATCCTTCTTTACCAGCGATGCGATCCTGTCGCCCAGCCCTTTATCCGCCTCGGCCGCCACCACCACTATCTTAGCCCCATATCTTTCGATCAGGGCGTCCGCGACCTTGGCGAACTTATCCGGCTTCCATCTCTTCGAAGGACAGCTGGCGCCCGGGTTCATCGCGACGCAAAGGTCATCCTTAGCTATGCCGCTCGTCCTTAAGAGTTCGTCCACTTTCGATTCCGAATGGCTGTTCACCGGCATGTAGAGGGTCTTGTCCCTGGGCTCTAATCCGGTATATCTCAGTATGTCGAGGGTATAATCGATCTCATGCTTCAGACCATACTGTTTGGAATGCGGGATCCTCGTGGTAAGAAGGAATCCCCACTTCCGGTTGTATCCGACCGTCTCGGGGATACCTGCCAGCGACACAAGAAGATGCGTCCTCTTCGTCGGGTGCAGGATCAGGGCGATGTCGAATTTTTTGCGGCGCAGGTGCCGTACGAAACCCAGGTTCCTGAAAAATCCCCTCTCCCGCCCGGTCTTTTCATAGACTATCACCTCATCCAGGTATGGATTGCCTTCCAGGATATCTTTGGCATATCTCCTGACCATAAAAGCTATGTGGCCGTCGGGGCAGACATCGCGGACAGCCTTTATGACAGGCGTCGAGAGAAGGACATCCCCTATCCTGTCGAGCCTTACGATAAGAACTCTTTTGCCTCCCCGTTTTTGGATTTTGGATTTTGTCATTTGGATTTTACTCATATCCCTCGATCATCATCTTCGCGGCGTCGAATACGGCATCCGGAGAGATGAGCCGCATGCATTCATAGTTACGCGCGCACTGGGCGCACTCGCAAGGCGCGCATGATAATTTTTCTGTAATGACGACGTCGAATTCGCCCGTCGGCCCGTATTTACGCGGATCCGTGGGGCCGAATAATGCGACCACTTTTACGCCGACCGCGCATCCAAGATGGAGCGGCGCGCTGTCATTTGTTATGAGGAGCCTGGAGCGCTTGAGCAGGCTGGCGAGCTGCCTGATATTGGTCTTATTGACGAAATTATGCGGCTTACGGTTCATCCGCGAAATGACCTCTTTCACTATCGCCTCGTCTTCGTTCAGCCCGACGAAGACCACGCTGGCCCTGCATTCGGCCATAAGCCTTTCCGCCACTTCCGCAAACCCCCCGGCGGTCCATCTCTTCAGATGGCTCTTCGCGCCTGCATTCATCACGACTATCGGATCGACGATATCGTTCTCCTTGAGCATCCTGTCGATGTACTCATCGTCCTGGCTTGTAGTGTGGATGTAAGGCGACTCTTCCATCTTCTCTATACCCACCGATTTAAGCCTGTAGAGATGGCGCAGCTTCCTGTGAATGATATGGTGCGGGAAGTTCTGTATCGTCGCGGTCCTGAACCTCGGGCCGATCAGGAGAGGAAACACGGTATTCCTGATATCGACCACAAGGTCGTATTTTAATTTTTTAAGCTTTAGCTGCAGCCGCCTCTTCTGGCCTATCGGCAGATGCTTGTCGTAAATGATGACCTTGAAGACATGAGGGTCCTTTTCAAATATCTCTTTACCCTGCGGCCCGACCATGACGTCGAGCCTGATCCCCGGAAATTCTTTCGCTAGCGCCTTGATAACGGGCGTAGTAAGGATGATATCGCCCACATTGCTCAACGTTATTACCAGGATCCTCTTTACCTGAGTTTTGTCTATTATCATCTTGCGGCCCGGCAGTTTGTCATTAACGCTTCCTTCGCTTCTTTCAGCACATCCTCGACCTTTATCGCGGCCATGCAACGGTTGTCCCGGCACGTGACATCATAGCATGGTATGTCGCAGGTATCGTTCTTCGAGATCACTTTATAGCGGCCTTCGCCATACGGTCCCGTGATGGCCGGCGAGGTCGGGCCAAAGAGAGCGATCGTCCTTGCCTTCATAGCTACGGCAAGGTGCATCGGCCCCGAATCGTTCGCGATAACAAGGCCGGCGTGCAAAAAGAGCGCCCCGAGTTCCTTCAGCGTCATCCTCCCGGCGATAATTATCGGCTTCGCCTTCATCATGCCCCTTATCTCTTCGGCGAGCCTCAGGTCCTTCCGCGCGCCGGATATCACGATCCTGACGCCGTATTCTTTGGCCAGTGTATCCGCCAATGCCGCAAAATTCTCCTTCGGCCATCTCTTGGGGTCCCAATTGCCGCCCGGACACAGGACGACGATCCTGTCCCCCTCGGAAACGCCCGACTCCCGGAGCAGGCCCGCTATAAATCTTTTATGGGAATCGTCTATAAAAAATTCATACGAAACGCTCTTCGGCGCCAGGCCGTAAGCCCTGGCGATATTCAAAAAATATTCTACCTTGTGCAGCTCTTCCGACGGCGCCTCGACCACCTTCGTCAGCAGCATCTGCCTCTTCTTCGTAGGATACCCCACCCGTTCTTTTATGCCTGCAAGGAACGCTATGAATGCTTTCGTAAAGGACCCGTGGAGAAGGAACGCGGTATCGAAACGCTTCTTCCGCAGCGACGCTATCAGGGCAAGCTTACCGAAGAGCCCTTTATGAACGCCCTCTTCATCGTATATGATTATCTCGTCCAATCGGGGATTCAGCTCGAGCATCTCGACGCATCTCGGATGGAGAAGACAGGCGATGTAGCTGTCAGGATACGCATCCCTCACGGCGCGTATAAAAGGCGTCGAGAAGAGCGTATCGCCTATCCAGTTGACATTGACTATCAATATTCTTTTCTTCATGAAACTACCTTGCGAAATTGCTTGAACCATGCATAGCATCTCGTCGTCTCGGCCCAAAAGATAAATAAGTTACCCGACGAGCGGGATATCCTCACGCGATTAATGCCGTAAACGTCATCCAGGGACACGTCCCCGGAATTCGTAGATACCGCGCATAAATAACCTGCCGCCTCTACCGCCTTCTTCGACCTTTCGTCAAACCTGCCCATTGGATAGCAGAAGACGTTGACCTTGCGCCCGATACGGCTCTCCAGGGTCTTCTTAGAACCCTCAACCTCGGCCTTAAGGATGTCTTCGTCCGAATCTAAGAGCCAGTGGTGTTCATTAGTATGGCTGCCTATAGCGATAAGGCCGGAATCGGACATCTCCTTTATTTCGTCCCAATCCATGTATTTCGGCGACGTGCCTACCCAGTCCATGACAACAAAGATGGTCGCCGGGATATCGTATCTCTTCAGCACCGGATATGCATAAACGTAATTATCGCGAAAGCCGTCGTCAAAAGTTATCGCTATGGTCTTCTGCGGCGGCCTCTCTTTCTTCTTGATGAAAGGGACGGCCTTTTCAAGCGGCACGACATTATAATGATTTTTGTGTAAAAATTCCATCTGCCTGGCAAAATCTTCCGGGGAGACCGATAGCTTGGTAGCCCCGGCGTCGTTATTTATAGAATGATACATCAGGATGGGAACGGTATAGGATGTCTCGACATATATGACGGCGGAAACAACCGCTATCACCGCTACCGCCACTATCCCTATAAATAATATCCGCCTACGCACCGATCACCTCTTTATACAACTGTATGACACTGTCAGTCATAACGTCAAGCGAAAATTTTTCGCTCACCAGATTCCTGGCGTTCTCGCCGATCTTCTGCCTCAGGGCTCCGTCACCAAGAAGCTTTACCACCGCTTCCGCTATCGCCTTGATATCGCCGACCCCGACCAATATGCCGCAGGAGGAGTCTTTTATAATATCGCTTATACCTCCTATGTCGGACGCCACACAGGCCTTACCCGCCGCCATCGCTTCCAATAGCGCAATGCCGAGGCCTTCTTTAACCGACGGAAATACAAAGACATCCATTACGGCAAAGATCCTCGGAGTATCGAGACTTGAAGGAATGATGCAGACGGAATCCCTGATATTCAGGGCCCTGGTCAGATTCTCTAGGGCAAGCCGCTCTCCCCCGTCGCCCACGATAAGGCACTGGGCTTCGCTTATCTTGTCAACGATATCGGCCATCGCCTGGACCAGATATCTCTGCCCCTTGACCTGGGAAAGCCTCCCTATCGTCCCAACCACGGGCGCATCCTTCAGGCCGAGCTCGATCTTTATCGCGCCCTTCCCGGCTTCGGAATAGCGGCGCGCGAATTTGGCGATATCTACGCCGCTGTAGATAAGTCTTATCCTCTCCTCGTCCACGCCCAGGTCATTTTTTAAATGATCCTTTACGGCATCGCTTATCGCTATAACTCTTCTGCCCCATGTGTCGAAAAGTTTGCGCGAGCGTAATTTAAAATAACCGTGGCACGTGGTGACATAAGGCACGCCCGTCAACTTGGAAGCCAAAAATACCGCTACCTGGGAGACCCTCGTATGCGCATGTATTATGTCGACCTTCTCCGTCTTTACTATCCGCGCCAGCCGGAAGGCCGCTCCTATAACCTTGGGGCCAAACTCGAACTTTGTCCTTATGTCCACGTACCTGTGAGGTATCTTACGCGAAAGCAATTCGTTCCCGAGGTTGCCGCCGCTCGACGCTACCATGACCTCCATCCCCTTTTCCCGGAGCGACTCGGAAATGTTAAGGATGTAATTTGCTATCCCGCCTATATTCATATGCGTCGTCACTTGCAGTATCTTCATTTAAACGCCTTCTTTCAGGTACGGCCGCATCGCCTCGAGCACTTCATCGACGGTTATCTTCTTCATGCATACGAAATTCTTGACACAATTTGGATTGTAGCACGGACTGCACTTTAATTCGTCTTTCTTCGATATGACCATGCAGGTCCCCGAAGGAGGCACGTGGCGCTCGGGATTTGTCGGGCCAAATAGCGCTATGCACGGCGTGCCCATGGCAGCGGCTATATGCATCGGCGCGGAATCGGGCGTCAGATAGACCTTAAAACGCCTGATGAGACTGGCTAGTTCCAGGATGCTCGTCTTGCCGGCCGCGACGAGCGGCTTGGACTTAGCCGACCTCGCTATCGCCTGGGCAAAATCGATATCCTCTTCGGCGCCGGTCAGGACCGTCCTTACATTGAACTCTTTCGCGAGCCTGTCCGACAGTTCGGCAATATACGAGACCGGCCAATTTTTCGTGACCCATCTCGAGGATGCCCTGACATTGACGCCCACGAGCCCGGCGGACGGAGTCATCCACCCTTCCGTCAGGAGTTTTTCGGCGCGATCCTCTTCCGCGGGCGACGGCCAGAGTTCCAGACACTTCTCCTGCGGTTTTATGGCCGCCATCCGCAGCGTCCTGAACTGGTGCTCGATCGGGTCGAGGTAAGGCGCGTCGTCCCGGAGGCGCCTGTTCAAAAGGAACGACAGTTTCTTATTATCGTAACCGTACCTTAGAGGTGCGAGGCTCAACGCGGCCAGCAGGTGGCTCCTCTTCGAATTCTGTAGATCTATCGCGATGTCGAAGCAGGAACTCCGCAGCTCTTTTCCAAGGCGCCACAGGCCGAAGATACCGCGGTGTCTGCCTTTGAGATCGCATACGATCCTTTCATTTATATACGGGCACCCGTCGAGCGCTTCCCTGGACTGTACGCCGACCAGGACCTTGATATTCGCCCTGGGGTATTTGGCCCGTATCGCCTTCAACGACGGCACGCTCAATATGACATCGCCTATCGCGCTGATCTTTATAACTAGGATGTTCACTGTGGCAAGGGCCTCCTCATAGACGGCGAGCGTCTTCTCCATCATCTTTTCCAGGTTAAAATACGACTCTACGTGCCGCCTCGATCCTATCGCAAGATTCATCCATAGCGCCCTGTCCTTGTAAAGTTTAAGCACTTTCTCGGCCATGTCTTTCGGGTTCTGGGGCGAACATAAGAGTCCCGTCTTACTGTCTTCTATAATATCGACTACGCCGCCGACCTGCGTAGCGACGACCGGTACGCCGGAGGCCTGGGCCTCTATTATTACCCTCCCGAACGCCTCCGGAGTTATGGTGGCGGAGACGAGCACGTCCAGCTTCTTCATCACGTTGGGCACATCGTTAGTCGCGGAGAGGAACTCTATCGTATTGGAGAGGCCAAGCCTCCTGATGAGAAGCTCAAGGTCCTCCTTATATTTACTCTTAGGAGCTTCGCCCACTATCACGGCGTGCAGGTTCGGTATCTGCCGGTTGAGAATGGCTATCGCCCTTACAAAATCGGCATGTCCTTTAAGCGGGGTTATCCTGGAGACCATCCCGACCGTAAAACCGGCCGGAGAATGCGCCGACGGATCCCTGAAGGTAAACCACTCGAGGTCCACGCCGCGCGGTATCAGGCGTATCCTGTCATACGGCACTTTGAAATTATTCACCATGTGCTTTGCCATTATATTCGAGGCCACTATGACATACTTGCCCCAGCCCATCGCCTCGCTCATGAGATGTTTCCTGTAATAACCGTGGGCGGTCGTGAGAAATGCCTTGTTCGAAGCCTTGCACGCTATATACGCTATCAGGGCCGGGACGCGCGAGCGGGCGTGCACGATATCGATATCTTCCCTGCGGATGATCTCGCACACCTCTTTTATCATGCGGATGATATTAATAAGGGACTTTTTGCCGATGGGCAGATTGTAATGGCGCGCGCCGATAGCGTCGAGCTCCCGGACGAGCCTGCCGCCGGAAGAGATGGTGATGGCCTTATGCCCGCGGCTGACGAGATACTTCGCGAGATCTATCGTCCCTGTCTCGACTCCGCCGATATCCAGTGATGGCAGAACCTGTAAAATATTCATAAAGTCATTCCGTAATAATTTTTCGTCTCAAGCCGGCATTTACTTTTGGGTGTTGCCTCCGCTTGTCGCAAATTGGCATTAGGCATGCCAATTTGCTGTGGTAAAATTTCGATGGCCGCTCAACCTGGTAATGCTTAAATCTGTTGACCAGTTTTCGCGTCCTGCTATATCGCCATGAGGTATCGAAATTTTAAACAGTCGCTCCGGCAATCACCCAAAAGTTCTGCCATCTGACGGAGCGAAAAATTTTACTACACTCTCCAGCAAATTTTTCGATCTCTATCACAATGTGATGTGGCGATGTGGTGAGCCCGCTTCGCCGAGCGAAGCGAGGCGAGCAGGGCGTTAAAAGTTCGAGGCAGCGTACGAGAACTTTTATCGAGCGAAATTTTCACATGGCTGAAAATTTCGCGTCCCTGCGAGCCACATTGACACATCACATGCTGTTGCTGCATCGAAAAATTTTACTCCTCTATATAAGTTTCCGAAGAGCCTCGAAGACGCGCTCCATGTCCTTCGGCGGAGTCACGGGCGCCTTATCGTTCCATACCTTTTCCAGCGCGTTCATAAGGTTCGACGACTCTGTAATGGCAACGTACCCTTCCTTCTCCAGGCTCTTCAGGGCGCGTTCATGTTTAGTGATCGCTTCGGCATTCTTCGACAGCCGGAAGACCACCACCTTCTTACCCGCGCTGATCGCCTCCGAGATCATAGAGATAGATTCTTCCGAGACTATGGCAACTTTGCTCAAAGCGAGCATCCCGCTTACCGTAAAATCGAAATTCCTGTCGTTGGCGACCACAAGGAGCTTGCTCCTGGGATAATTATTCAGCCTCTTCTTAAGTATATTCTCGATCTCGGGCGAGGTCCTCCGCGATGTCGTCGTCAGCATCGATGCGCCCGAACGGTTGCAGAACTCCGACACGCCCTGTATCACCGAATTCATGATATCGCCCGTCAGCCTGAACTCGGGGTTATCTCCGCCCACAAAAAGCGCCACCGCGTCTTTTACGTCCGCGTGAAGGTGGTCCTTCATGCTTTCGGCGCCCTTCGCGAGTTTCGTCTCATCTATCAGGTTCGGCGCGAGATCCGTCACGACTACGTTCTTCGCGTTCCGCGGCTTATCGTGCCTCGGTATGACCGCCAGGTTGAATTTACCCAGGCCGATCGGCATATTCGGCCTCATGACAACTATGTTCTTCGCGCAGTTCTCTTTAGCTATAAAGACATTGACCGGCGCGAGAGCCGATCCGCAAGATACTACGAATTCCGAATACGTCTTCATCAGCGTATCGTAAGTCTCTTTCTCGAGGCAGAGCTTCATGATCCCCATCCGCCCGTGACAGCGCCAGCCGACGAGGCTCGCGCAAGCCGTAAGCAGGACGCGCGAAAACCTGCTCTTATACTTAACGTCGACCACGACTACCTTAGTATCCTCAGGACCATAACCTTGAGTCATCCTGGCCCGGCGGAGCTGATCCGCTACGGCCATAGATTGATTCAGGTGGCCCGCCTTGCCGTCATTCAGGACAAGGACGGTGCGGACAGGCGTCGACTTCCACCTCTTGTGGAGCCAGAGCCACTGGTCGGGGTATTTTCGTATATAATCCTCGAGAAGTTTCGCGAATCTCTGCACATTCTCTTTCATATCGCCGTCCTTGGGACCTTTCCCGAAGTCTATATACTCTTCGAGGTAAAGTTTATGATAGGGCCCGCCGGTGCGGACTATAAAATTAGGCAATATGAGCGAACCCGTATGCTTCGCGATCTCGAACGGCCCGGAATGGTAAGAGGTCGGGCGGCCGAAGAAATCGACGAAGACGCCGTTCTTGCCGGCGTCCTGGTCGGAAAGAATGCCTACTATATTCTTCCCGTAAAGCGCCTTCAATATATTCTTTACATCCATCCCCTTCCTGATGACCTTGCAGCCGTTCGATTCTCTCAGGGTATTCAAAAGCTCGTTCAGGCGCTTCATCTTCTGTTCCCTCACGAGAACGAGGATGGGAAATCCTTCTACCGAGCTGACGAGGCTGGAGAGCTCCCAATCGCCGAAGTGCGCCGTAAGGAGTATGGTGCCCCTCCCGGACTTCGAGGCGTTGCGGATGCGGTCCATATTCACGACTTCCACATACCGGTCGCAATATTTGCGGTTGACCTTCGTAAGGTTCAGGAGCTCCACGAAAGTCTGGACCATATTGCGGTATACCCTCTTCGTGATGGACCTCAGCTCCGAAGGCGTCTTCTCGCCGGCGAACGCGCTCTTCAGGTTGGCGTAGGCGACGAGCCGCCTCTCCTTATTAAAGAAGAAGACGACGTCCCCGATGCGCCTGCCGAGCCACAGCGACGCGCTTATCGGCACGAACCCAAGTATCTTATTAAGCGCCCTTACGGCTATATAGGCTACGTAATCTATCAACGAGCTCATCCTTTCCCGAAATTATATCCATCTCTATATTGAGGGTCATCACAGGGTAGTCTCCGAACGATAATGACATCCTTCTCAATTTAACCTCATCCTTTTCGGTCGTTAATATAAAATCGAACTTCCTCTCGTCGCATCTCTTGGTAATACGGACGGCGTCGGCTTGATCATAGTTATGATGATCGGCGAAGACGACATGCTCCGCTATATCCGCGCCCAGCCGACGGACGGACTCCGCGAAATAATCAGGGTCGCCTATGCTGGATAGGAGGACGACCCGCTTTCCTTTCAGGAAGTCCAGGGCGCGCGCTTTCCTCGCCTTAAGGTCATACACGCATACGGGTTTGTGGACGGCCTCGATGAAGACGAGCCTTCCATTTATCATCTTAAGCTCATTCCTTATATTGTCCGATCCCGATCCGGCCTTATCTACTTTTGTGAAGACGATGACCGAGGCGCGCTTGACCGCTTCTTTGGGCTCTCTCAATATCCCGCGGGGAAAGAGACAACCGTTGCCTAAAGGATTGCGCGAATCGATAAGGACTATGTCCAGATTTCTCTCAAGCTCCCAATGCTGGAACCCGTCATCGAGGACCGCCGTATCGCTTCCGTACAGTTTTATCGCCTTGTGGGCGGACCTGGCGCGATCCTCGCCGACAAGGATCGGGGTATCGGCGAGTTTGCGTTTAAGCATCGTCTGTTCGTCCCATCCGTAGCCGCGGATAAGGACGCTCGCGCGCTTGCCGCACTCTTCGTCCAGCATCTTGACCAGCCGCATCACAAATGGCGTCTTCCCCGTCCCGCCCAGGGTGAGATTGCCGACCGATATTATCTTTAAGGGGACCTTTTCGGAGCGGAAGATGCCTGTCTTGTAAAATATATGCCTCACAAATAGCCCCGCCCCATAGCCGAGCGAGACAAGGTATAGCAAAAATTTTACAGGGGCAAATACCGGCCCGTTACGTTTATCGGTCATCAATGAATATATAAGCTCACGCATCGAGGAACCTCGCCATCTCGCTCAACACCTGATCGGTGGCGCCCATATTGTCTACGACGACCTTCTTCGCGGCCCTGCCTGCCTCCAGGCGCTTCTTTTCATCCGCCAGTAAGTTATACAGAGCGGGTACCAGTTCGCCCGCATTATCGATCCTGACGGCTGCTTCTTTCGCGAGGAACGCCTCGGCTATATTCTTGAAGTTGAACATATACTGGCCGAATACTATCGGCTTCTCGTAGATGGCCGGCTCTATCGGGTTCTGGCCCCCGTGTTTTATGAGGCTGCCGCCCACGAAGACTATAGTTGCTATCGAATAGAAATCGCTCAATCGCCCGATGGTGTCGAGGATGTATATGCGTCTGGCGCCTGACGCATCCCCCGCTTTACCGAGACCGGACAACCGGACCGGTACAAAACCGTCTTCCTTTATGACCGTTTCGACCTCGCCGGTCCTTTCGATATGCCGCGGAGCGATCAGTAATTTAAGTTTCGGGAATTTCACGGCCAGCTCTTTAAACGCGGTGACGATCGCCCCTTCTTCGCCGGCGTGCGTCGAGCCGGCCACTAGAAGCTCGTCGCCCGGCAACAGCCCTAACTCGTTTCTCAGATCATCGCCGCTTACCCGCCCCACTTTAAGCTGGACATCGAACTTCATATTACCGGTGACCTTGACCCGCTCGGGCCTGGCGCCGAGGGAGGTTATCCTTTGGGCGTCGAGTTTCGACTGCATGCATAATATATTCATATCTTTAAGAATGGGCCTCAGGAACGGCCTTGCCAATTCGTACTTCCCGAAGGACCTGTCGGATATCCTGCCGTTGATCAGGATGGCAGGGACCGTATCGTGTTCTATCTTCTTAAGAAAATTCGGCCATATCTCGGTCTCGACCATGATATACATCTTCGGCTTTATCAGGGAGACGACCTTCTTCACGACAAATGAAAAGTCGAGGGGAAAGTATATGACGACCGCGTCTTTTCCGAATAGCTTCTTCGCAAGGTCATTACCCGTCTTTGTTATCGTCGAGAATACGATCGGCCGCGCGGGGAACTTCTCCCTTATGAGCGGGACCAGGCTCCTGCAGAGCGCGACCTCTCCTACGCTCACCGCCTGGATCCATATGGCGCCCTTCGCCTTGACAAGCGCTTCCCTCTTCTCCTTGCCGTACGCGCCGAACCGCTCGAAAAAATCTCCGTGCAGCTTACCTTTAAATATCAGCGTCGGTAGATAGAAGATCGAGAATATCGCGAATCCTATGTCGTAGAGCATAATCTCCTTAAATTTTTACGGGTCCTGTCGTTATTGTGAAGGCTTTGTTCACGGCCTGAATTTTTTCGCCGTGCGCTACGGTTTACGTCTCGCGAATTTGCAGGAATTCCTTCGGCCTATGTTTAGTTTTTGCTTTTCGCAAAAACAAAGCAAACATAGGCCTCAGTCAGTTCCTGCATTCGCTCAACGTAAATTTCGCCTTCGGCGAAACCTCGCCAAAGCTTTAGCGGCGGCGGGGCCTTGCGCACCAACAGTCAAATAACAGTATGCCGAAAAAATTTAAAGGCCGTTCACAAATCCTTCACAATTACCGCCAAACGACCAAAAAATTTCCCGCCAGGCCAGTCGGCCATTTAACCGCTACACGATTTTATGCAACCTTCCTCATCACCAGGTGCCAATTCTGCAGTCAAGCCTCGTGGCGGCATTTAATAAAACCCAACCGCGTCACCCGTAAAAATTTCCTTGGCTGTTCAGAAATCTATTTTTTCCTCTGACCACTTCTTAAAGGTCTCTGCGTCATTGCTTGCTCTATAAAAGCCTAATGAATCAAATGCAAATTTCGCAGGATAATCTTTATAAGCAGGCGTAGCAGTTAATTTAAATAATTCTACGTTGCGCTGTCGTTTTCCAAAAATATCGTTCCATCCCAAAAATATTTTCATTTTGAAAAAATTGCGTTTTGACAAATAAGCCTCGCGAGAATTCGCTAATATTGATTGACGAAATATAGGAAATGGGTGCGTCTCTGTCCCTTTCAACAAGGGTACATTTACATTAAATGTTTTATCAGAACCTGCGCCATCATTATAAGTAACGGTCATAGCAACATCTTTAGCTATCCCGAGACCTTTATTACAAATTACTAGCGGTATATCAATAACATCATCTATGCGCCCCATTTCTTTACCCGTACCAACATAAAAATCATAAAGAGTAAAAACTTTAATGTCTGACGCATTTAGCATAGAAAATTCTTTATCTGCTCGTTCAGATGTTTCTTTAGCAATCTTATTGGCTGGGTAAAATGGCAAAAATGTAATAATCGTAACAAGTAATGCACTAATAATCGTGCTAAGAACCACGCTTAGAGTAGCATGCTCATTACACCAATCATTACAATGTTCAATCCATGTTTTATTTATAGAATTTTTATGTTTCTGTTCTTTTGTCTTCATAGATACTCACTTTTGGCACAGACTACTTTTAGCCAATTCCCATCAGCGTAAAATTTTCTGCTTATTGCTTAGTAAGCATGCCTACTTTTATTTATTAAAGACTGCACAGCCAAAGCAACTCAAGCAAAGAGCAACATCTAACTTTTTTATTTTTATCTTGACAATAAAACTATAAATGCTATACTTGAACTGCAAACTGAGAGATCAGTTTTGCATATATCTAATGCTTGGGGGCTCATTTATTTGAGTCCCTTTTGCTTTTCAGGCTCAATCTCGCGTGGCCAACAAATAAAATTTCTTATTTTTTGTATCTCATAAATATACAACCCATCGTGTACTAAATCATTTAATTCCCTAGACACCTTGCGGACTGTAGCGAATAATACCACCTTCTTGCCTTCACTCAGCAATTGTTTCACTGGATCATGGAAATCACTATCACCGCTCCATAAAACAAAATTATCTACATGATTTCCATGATAGTCCAATAGCATATCTCTCCCAATTTCAACATCGAAGTTGCATTTTAAATCTTCTAAATACATTATACCTTGCTGATTGAGCTCTTTAATTCGTTTATTCAAAAACTCAACAGTTTCAACACTTATTTTTTTTAGCAATGGAGGGCGAATAAATTGCTTAATTATTTCTGTGGAATTCACCGATATACTAGAGACATCTATTGATAACTTCATTATCTTGACTGGTTTAGTGTTAACAGAATACCCTAAACGCCTAACTTCAGCAAGCGTGGACACGGATTTTACATCTCCCAGTAGCGTCCCATAATAAAAACTTACCTTTTTTACATTAGAGAATGAATCAAATAACTGCTTTAAACGTTTTATGTCAAAATGCCAATTTAACTTTTCTTGCCAGGATATTACATTGGCAAAATCAATATAAACATTTGTCGGCTTATCGAATATCTTTTCTAGTTCGGTAATCCTGAAATGAAACTTTACAGCCAATTCTTTAATTCTATCCGTTTTTGCATTAAATACTGTCATACTTTTAACCTCTGTCTATTACTATTACTTTTACCCCTTAGTAGTTTTTCGTTCCCTGCCGAAGTGGCCCCCGAGGGGCTCGTGTCGAGCAGGGCGTAAAAATTGCGAGGCAGCGTCCGAGCAATTTTTCCCGAGCGCAAATTTTACATGGCTAAAATTTGCGCGTCCCTGCGAGGCATGAGCCCCGAGAGGGGCCTCGTGCGGCAGGGAATGAAAATTTTATGCCCTCGGGTGCGCTTTGTCGTATACCGTCTTCAGGCGGTCCATAGTCACATGCGTATAAATCTGCGTCGTCGACAGATTCGCGTGGCCCAGGAGCTCCTGGACGCTACGCAGGTCCGCGCCGCGATCGAGCATATGCGTCGCAAACGAATGGCGAAGCGAATGCGGCGAGATATGCACGGTCATACTGCAGAGCTTTATATACTTATCGAGCATATGCCGCACGTTCCTGTCCCCCATGCGTGCTCCATTCTTCCCGAGAAAAACTGCGTCTTTATCCTTGACCTTCATCGTTTCGCGTTTGTCTATATACTTCCTCAACGCCGAAACGGCAGGTCCTCCTATCGGCACCATCCGCTCCTTCGAACCCTTGCCGAATACCTTGATCACCTCGCCTATCAGGTCGACGTTCCTCATGTTGAGCCCCACGAGTTCGCTTACGCGGATGCCCCCGGAATATATCGTCTCGAGGATGGCCCTGTCCCTTAATCCGAATACGTCGTCGCCGGACGGGCTCTGGAGCAGCTTGGCTACGGCCCCCTCGTCCAGGACTATCGGCAGTTTCTTATCAAGTTTCGGAGTGGAGACGGCGGTGATCGGATTGGTCTTGATATGTCCTTCGCGGAACATAAACCTGAAAAAACTCCGTAGAGACGCTAACTTCCGCGCTATCGTCCGCTTCGAATAGTTCTTGCCCCGGAGCTCTGCAAGGAATTTCCTCAACAGAAGATGGTCGATCGCAGCAACGTCTTTATCGCCTAAGAACTTGTCGAACGATTCCAGGTCTATCCTGTAATTGAGGATCGTATGCGGCGACGCGTTCTTCTCTACGTTCAGATAGTTTATGAATTTCTCAATGAACCTTTGCATTAGGTTACGGTTTCGCCTTCTTTCGCCTTCTCAGGTAACTTCTTAGAGGTGAATGTGCACGCCGGGTACTTGGTGCAGCCGAAGAACATCCCCCTGGTCGAACGCCTCTGGACGAGCTCTCCACCGCAACCCGTCGGGCATTTCACGCCCGAGGTTATCGACTTCGCGTTCTTGCATTCGGGATAAGCGGAACAGCTTAAGAATTTTCCGCGCCTGCCCCATTTAATGATCATCGGTTTCCCGCAGAGCTCGCATATCTGGTCGGTGGCCCCTATCTCCTTCTTGACGTCCTTCATCTCCAGCTTCGCGGCCTCGACCGAGTGGATGAACGGCGAGTAGAAGGCCTTCAATACCGTGAGCCAATCGGCCTCGCCTTCTTCTATACCGTCAAGCTCATCTTCCATCCTGGCGGTGAATTCAACGTCGAGGATCTTCGGGAAATGCTTCATGAGAAGTTCCTCCACTATGGTGCCGAGTTCCGTCGGGTAGAAATAACCCGATTCGCGCCTGACGTAATCCCTGGCCGTTATCGTCTGGATGATCGGCGCGTATGTGGAGGGACGGCCGATGCCGAGCTCTTCGAGCGCCTTCACGAGGCTGGCGTCCGAATACCTCGGAGGCGGTTTCGTAAAATGCTGGGCCGGTATGAGCCCCAGGAGATCGAGCGGCAATCCTATCGAAAGCGCCGGGAGCTTCGTCTTCGGCTCCTCGTCGCCTTCCTTCTCTTTTTCGGCTTCGTAGACCGCCGTGTAACCGTCAAAGACGACCTTTGTATCGCTTGCCTTGAAGAGATAGTCTCCCGCCTTAATATCCACGGTGGTCTGTGAATATACCGCCGGGGCCATCTGGCTGGCGACAAAGCGGTTCCATATAAGCTGGTAGAGCTTGAGCTGTTCGCCCGAAAGATACTGTTTCACCGACTCCGGGTTCCTCAAAGGAAGCGTCGGCCTTATAGCCTCGTGGGCCTCCTGGGCGCTCTTCCTCGACTTATAGGCGTTCGGGGGGTCCGGGTAATATTTATTGCCGTACGTGGTAAGTATATACTCTTTGGCCGCGGCCTGTGCGTCCTTGGAGATGCGCACCGAATCCGTCCTCATGTAAGTGATGAGACCGACCGAGCCTTCCCCGCCGATCTCGACGCCTTCGTAAAGGGTCTGGGCTACATGCATCGTCTTGGCGCCGGAGAACCTCAGCTTATTGAAAGCCTCCTGCTGGAGTTTGCTCGTCGTGAACGGCGGATACGCGCTCCTCCTCTTCCTCTGTTCGCGCAGGTCGCTGACTATGAAGGTCTGCTTCTTGAGGTGCTCGACGATATTTTCGGCGTCGCGCTTCTGTTTTATAGCTATATCGGCATTTTTGCACTTATCGAGCTTGGCGATGAACTTATCTTTGGGCTGGTCCGCCTTCCGTTTGAGCTCGGCCTCTACGCTCCAGTACTCCTGCGGATTGAACTTCTTTATCTCTTTTTCGCGCTCGACTATCAAGCGGACCGCCACCGATTGTACCCGGCCGGCCGATAGGCCCCGGGCTACCTTCTTCCATAGTATCGGGCTTATCGAATATCCGACAAGGCGGTCGAGAATGCGTCTCGCCTGCTGGGCATTTACAAGGCTCATATTTATATCGCGCGGGTGTTTGAACGCGGCAAGGACGGCGTCCTTGGTTATTTCGTCGAACTCTACGCGATAGCCCTTTTTATTCTCATCGCACAATTGGTTCTTAAGATGCCAGCTTATCGCTTCGCCTTCGCGGTCAGGGTCGGCCGCCAGATATATCGCCGTCTTAGTCTTCGCCTCTTTCTTCAACGCGGAGAGGTTCTTCTTCCTGTCGGCCATGACGACATACTGCGGCGCAAAGTCGTTCTCGACGTCGACGCCGAGCTTCGATTTGGGCAGGTCTATGATGTGGCCCATGCTCGCGACGACCTTATAACTCGAGCCGAGGAACTTATTTATCGTCTTTGCCTTGGCCGGCGATTCTACTATTACTAAATTTTTTGCCATTAAACGGACTCCTTCCTTACGAACTGTTTGCCAGGTAGTTCTTTTATGAGTTTTTTCAATTCCAGGTTCAATAGAACCTGCGATATCTTAGAGTGCTCCATACCGGTCTTCTCCAAAAGCTCGTCTATATAGCTTGGTTCATCGGATAGATTTTTGTAGATCTTCCGCTCGTCATCGGTAAGCGAATTATAGATATACGCGTTCGTCTGCCGGGTTATCTTCTCCCCGAGCGCTTCCCGGGCCCCGTCCGCGGCAGGCGCTATCTCCGTTATGGATAATTCATCCAATATGTCATCGACCGACTGGATAAGACACGCCCCATCCTTTATTAGCTCATTTTTGCCGGAGCTCGTGCCGGACGAGACTTTGCCGGGGACCGCGAATACCGTCCTGCCCTGCTCCGCCGCGAAATTGGCCGTAATGAGCGCTCCTGAATTTCGCGCGGCCTCGACGACGACCACTCCGAGCGACAGGCCGCTTATTATGCGGTTCCGCGCCGGGAACTGTTGCGGCAAGGTCGGCATATCATCTTCGTATTCGGTCACGACCGCGCCTGTCTTTGCGATCTCTTCGTACAATTCCTTATTCTGAGGCGGGTAGATGCAGTTATGCCCGCCGCCCATGACCGCGATCGTCCTGCCTTTCGCTTTAAGCGCTCCCCGATGGGCCGCCGAGTCGATGCCGACCGCCATCCCGCTTACTACGGTGATCCCGCGCGCAGCCAGCTCAAACCCGAGCTTCTCACTCGTCTCGAGCCCGTAGATCGTTGCCCGCCTGGAGCCCACTATCGCGACCGCCATCTCATCCGACTCAAGGAGCGTGCCGTTTACATACAGCTGTTTCGGCGGCGTATGGATATTGCGCAGATTCTTGGGATACTCCGCATCGTTTGGTGTAATCTTCCTGATCATAAGCTTATGCCTGAACTTCCCGCAGAAATTTCGCGCATTCTTCGGGAAGCGATGAATTTATGAATATGCCCGAGCCCAGCTCGAATCCCGCGGGCTGAAGGAGCCGCGGAGTGATCATGATCCCCCAATGGAAATATTCGACGTCCTTCTCTTTTACCGGGACCGAGCGTATGACATAATTGAGATCGGGGTTGCCAAGCCCGGCATAGATCTTGCGCAGTATAGTCTTCAGGGCGCGCGCAAGGCCGCGTATCTCGTCTTCGTCTATATCGGCAAAAGAGGCCGCGTGCCTCTTCGGAAACAGCCACACGACAAAAGGCATAAATGACGCATACGGGCAGAAGGCCGCGAACTTATCCGTCTCGAGGACCATCCGCTCCTTTGCGGTCAGTTCGTCTTCGGCCATGCGGCAGAATATGCATTTCCCGGTAACGTCAAAGAACTCGGCCGCCTGCTCCAGCCGGACCCTCGTCTGCGGCGGGGTGATCGGGGTCGCTATAAACTGCGAGTGCGGATGCTCCTGCGAACATCCCGCTCCCGGCCCGTGATTCTTGAATATCGTGACCGCCTCGATGCCCTCGACGGCCTCCGCGTAAATGTAACGTTCTCTATAGGTCCTTATAATATCTTCGACTTCGCCGTCCGTCATCAGCGCTATTATTTTGTTATGCGCGCGATTCTCTACGATGACCTCGTGCATGCCGTAACCGGTGATGCTATTATGTATCCCGCTGATCCTGCGCTCTTCTTTCACCTCGGGAGAGAACGCGGGATATTTATTACGTATCGACCTGACCTTCCAGGTATCCTTATCTACGAGACGATAAGTCTCGTCGTGCCCGTCTCCCTCGTTCCCGGGACAGAACGGGCAATCCTTCTTATATTCCGGCAAGGCGTCTTCCTTCTTTGCGGGACGCTTAAAACTATCCGGCCGCCTTGCCCTCTCGGTCGCTATGACTACCCAATCCCTCGAGACTACATTGTATCGAAGCTCAGACATCCGCCATCTCTTCCTTGATCCGTATAAAAATTCTACTTCTTCTTACGCACCGCAAGTCCGAACAGCGTCCAGCTGCCGATCACTATCAGGACGGTGAGGCTTACGGCATTCAATATGATAAGTTTCCGGGTAATGGATTCCTTCTCGCGCCGGAAGATGTCGAGGATGTAATCCTCTTCCGAAGAGGTCCTGAGGGCATCCCCGGATTTTATCTTATTCATCAGGATAGTCGTGGACTTGTCGTTGAGCGAGATCGCCTTCCGGATGAGCGGCATGCCGATAATGCCGTAATTGAAAGCAAGAATAAGTACGAGCGTCGCCCCTATCCATAGCCGCGCTTTGAGTGTCATCATACCTTTCTGGTAACTATTTTTATGATCTCATCCACCACCTGCCGCACGGTGAGCTTGCCCGTATCTATGCAATGGTCGGCCCTGGCATATAACGGCGCCCTCTTGGCAAGGAGCGTCCGTATCTTCTGTTTCGGGTCCTCGACGTTAAGGAGCGGCCTGTGTTTATACTTCTTCGTCCGTTCCATGATCGTATCTTCGTCGGCGGTAAGGCATATCACGATGCCGTTCGATCTCAGGTTCGTCAGGTTCTCTTCCCTTATCACCGCGCCGCCGCCCGCGTCGATAACGAGATTTTCCCGTGAGGAGACTTCGCGTATCACATCGCTCTCGACATCGCGGAAACAGTCTTCCCCTTCTTTGGTAAATATCTCGTTTATCGTCCGTTTCTCCCGCTTCTCTATAAGGTCATCGGTCGAGACGTAATCCATATTGAGCGCATTGGCAAGCTTGATCGCGATCGTCGTCTTGCCCGTACCCATAAATCCCACGAGGACTATATTCTTCATCAGAATTTCTTGATCTGTTTTAAGTATCCGTCGAAGTTGCGGCGCATCTCGCCTATCGAATCTCCGCCGAACTTCCCGATCATTGCATTCGCGATCTCCACCGCGACGACGGCTTCGCCGATCACTCCGGCTGCTGGCACGGCGCACGTATCTGAACGCTCTACGGTAGCCTTGAACGCCTTCTTCGTCTTTATATTGACGCTCGCAAGCGGTTTGCGCAGCGTAGCGATCGGTTTCATGCAGGCGCGTATCCTGATATCCTCGCCGTTCGTCATACCGCCTTCTATGCCGCCCGCGTTATTGGTCTTCCTGTAAAAACCGCGCGCCTTCGAATAAAATATCTCGTCGTGCGCGCTCGAGCCGCGCATACCGGCCAGGTCGGATCCCAGGCCGAAACCCACGGCCTTCACGGCCTGGATCGACATGACCGCCTGCGCGAGTATTCCGTCAAGCCGCCTGTCCCACTGCGCGTAACTTCCCAGGCCCGCGGGCACACCGCTCGCTATCACCTCAAAGACACCGCCCAGGGTATCGCCGTCCGCCATAGCCCTGGTTATCTCCTTACACATAAGTACCGAAGCCGAGCTATCCGCGCATCTCACCGCCGACCTTTCGGCAAGCGTGATTATCTGTTTATACCCGAGGTTGTTCTTACGCGATTCCACTTTGCCGATCGCCGTCACGTGGCTCGTTATGCGGATACCGAACTCCGATAAAAGTATCTTGCAGACGGCCCCGACGCCGACCCTCACGGCGGTCTCCCTGGCGCTCGCGCGTTCCAGGACGTCCCTGATATCGGCGCGGTCATACTTCATAGCCCCCGCAAGGTCCGCGTGCCCCGGCCGGGGTTCGAGGACAACGGGAAGCCTGTCTATGGATTGATCCGCGTTGTTGATCATGATGGCTATGGGAGAACCTATCGTCTGCGAACGCCGAAGCCCGGAGAGGATCTCGACCGAATCACGCTCGATCTTCATGCGGCTGCCGCGGCCGTAACCGAACATCCGCCTGCATAGTTCCTCGTCGATGAACGACTCTTCGATCTTCAGGCCCGCCGGTATGCCGTCGAGTATCGCGAGCATACATTTTCCGTGAGACTCACCGCTAGTCAGATATCTGAGCATAACTACCTCCCTAAGTTGAAAAATCCAAAATCCAAATACTACCAAATCCAAAATAAATTCAAAACCCCAAATCCCAAACATTTTGGATTTTGAATTTTGGATTTATTTGGTAGTATTGGTACTATTTGAATTTGGGATTTTACCATATCAGTATTAAAATAGTCCTCCGAACAACAACCGTATGATCTGATCCCCGAAAAATACCGATATAAGAGCCGCCGCCGAAAGGAACGGCCCGTACGGAATAGTCTCGGCGCCCTTCCTGAACTTCAATATTATCCCCTGCACCACGCCCAGGAAAGGCGCGATGAAGAACGTCAATACCACCAGCTTCAATCCGAGAAATGAGCCGAGCATCGCCATCAGCTTGACGTCCCCGCCGCCCATCGCCTCTTTCTTAAACGCGATCTTGCCCGCTACGCCCAGAAGGTATATGATGCCGCCGCCCGTGATCGCGCCCGAAAGCGAACCCAATATAGCGCGCGACCGGACCGCTTCTCCCATGACCGACGGGAAGACGAACGCAAGGAAAAATCCCGCGGCAATCCCGCCCAGCGAGATCTCGTCCGGTATCTCCTGTATCTCAAAATCTACAAAGGTCGCGACGATCAGGCCGCACGCCATGATCGAATAGGCGAAGAATTTCGGCGTGATATCGAATGTGACAAATAGCGCGGCCAATACCGACGCCGTCAGCGCCTCGACGAGCGGATATCTTAAATTTATCCCCATCTTGCAGAACCTGCATTTCCCGCCCAGGGCGATATAGCTTAAGAGCGGGATATTGTCATACCAGGGAATGGGCTTTTTACAGCCGGGGCAATGTGACGCCGGGAGTACTATAGACTCCCTCTTAGGCATCCTGTAGATACAGACATTCAGGAAGCTGCCTATGAGCAGCCCGAAAATAAAGATGATCGTTATCAGCATTTACGCCTGACTTTTCAGCGCCTCTTTCAGCGCTTTCTTCATCACTGCCACCGGCGCCTTTGCGCCTGTCCATATCTCAAAAGCTATCGCGCCCTGGTGGAGCAGCATACCTGTGCCCGTAACCGCGTGGAGCTTCAGCGAAGTCGCCTTCTTCACCATTTCCGTAGACGGACGATTATATACAAGGTCATATATGTATAGGCCATAATGGAATAACGACGGGTCAATGGGTGACGGATCCGTCACCCTCATCCCTATCGGCGTCGTGTTTATCAGAAGCTCGGCGTCCTTTAAGCTGCTTTTAAACTCATCCTCCCCGACCGTCACGAGCCGCTTCCCATCGAACCATCTCTTGTAATGGGTCCTCAGGTCGTCTATCTTGGCCTTATCGATATCCGAAACATATATCCTTTTAGGGGAGTTGCCGAGATACATCACGATCGCATGCGCGGCGCCGCCCGCGCCCAGTACAAAGATGTTCTTACCTTCGGGCTCGAACTTCAGTTCCTCGATGAGCGAGCGGTAGAATCCGGGGCCGTCGGTATTGTAGCCGCAGATCGAACCATCTTCGGCGATCTTTACCGTGTTGACGGCGCCGAGGCGCCTGGCGTTCTCGTCCAGCGTACCCTTGCGCTCGAGAAACTCTTTTGCCTTTATCTTATGGGGAATGGTGATATTAAGGCCGGAGATATTATTATCCGCGGCGTTCTTTAAGAAAGCTTCCAGCTTTTCAGGCTCGACGTCATACAGGAGGTACTCTGCGTCGATACCGAGCGCATGAAAGGCCGCGTTCTGCATGGCCGGCGAAAGCGAGTGCTTCACCGGATGGCCGATTATACCGTACTTGAGTTTTGCCATTTAGGATTTTTTACTCGTATAGACGAGCTTGTTCGCCGCGTTCAGGTATGCTTTCACGCTCGCCTCTATAATGTCGGTCGAGGCACCGCGTCCCGAGACTATGCTCCCCTTCAATGAGACCTTGACAGAGACCTCTCCGAGGGCGTCCTTGCCGCTTGTGACGGACCGTATCTGGTAATCCATAAGCTTCCCGGTCATCCCGGTTATCTTGTCGACCGCTTTGTAACACGCGTCGACAGGGCCGTCCCCGGTCGAACTGGCCTCGAGGACTTTATTGTTGAACCTCAGTTTTATGGTGGCGGTAGGCTTTACCTCATCTCCGGACGAGATATAGAAATGGACGAGGCGGAACTTCTCGGGTATCCTCGCTATCTCTTCGTCTACGATAGTCTCCAGGTCCTCATCGAAGATCTCTTTTTTCTTGTCGGCCAGCGCTTTAAACCTGTCGAAGGCCGTATCTATCTGCTCCTTCTTCAGGTCGAACCCGAGCTTCTTCAACCTCTCCGCGAATGCGTGCCTGCCCGAATGTTTTCCCAGGACAAGGCGAGTCTCTTCAAAGCCTACGTCCTCCGGCTTCATTATCTCGTATGTGATGCGTTCTTTTAAGACTCCGTCCTGATGGATACCGGCTTCGTGGCTGAATGCATTGGAGCCCACGATAGCCTTGTTCGGCTGGACGATCATGCCCGTCAATTTAGATACCAGGCGGCTCGTCTTGTAGAGTTCCTTCGTATTTATGCCGGTGGAGATGTCTTTAAAGATGTCGTTCCTAGTCCTGATCGCCATCACGATCTCTTCTAATGAAGCGTTGCCCGCCCTCTCGCCCAGGCCGTTTATGGTGCATTCTACCTGCCCGGCGCCGTTCAAGACCGCCGCTAAAGAATTTGACACGCTCAGGCCCAGGTCATTATGACAGTGGACCGAGATAACGCACCTGGCGATATTCGGCACGTTATTCTTTATGCCTTTTATTATTTCGGCAAATTCGAACGGCGTAGTATAGCCGACGGTGTCCGGTATATTCACGGTCACCGCGCCGGCCGCTATGACGGCTTCTACTACCTTATGCAGGAAATCCCGGTCCGTCCTCGATGCATCCTCGGGCGAGAACTCTATGTCCGCGCATTTGGCGCGGGCGTATTTTACCGACGCGACCGCGAGCCTCAGTATCTCGTCTTCGGCTTTCTTCAGCTTATACTTCATGTGTATCTTGGACGTGGCCAGGAAGACATGGATACGCGGACGCGCCGAGTATTTCACGGCTTCATAGGCGGCGTCGATATCTTTTTCGATCGCCCTCGCCAGGCCGCATATGACCGGCCCTTTGACGGACTTCGCCACGCTCTTTACAGCCTCGAAGTCACCGGGGCTCGATATAGGAAATCCCGCCTCGATTACGTCGACGCCCAGGATAGCCAGTTGCCTGGCTATCTCGAGCTTCTCGTTGATATTCAGGCTGGCGCCCGGCGATTGTTCCCCGTCGCGCAGCGTTGTGTCGAAAATAATGATATTGTTCATGTTTGACTCTCTTTATTGACGTTAGTGTATAGTGGGGAGTGGATAGAAAAAATCCGCTACTTAACTTACTATCCACTAATCACTATTCACTAACTACATTCCACTGAAGTACCACCCACCAATCTGACTCACTGCATCCATGGCATCATCTTCCTTAGATCGGCTCCCACCTTCTCTATCTGATGGCCGCACTCTTTATCCAATATGGCTTTGTAATTCGGCCTGCCCGCCTCGCACTCTTTGATCCATTCGCGGGCAAATTTACCGGACTTTATCTCTTTCAACATCTTCTGCATCGCTTTACGCGTCCTGTCGGTTATGACCTTCTTGCCGCGCGTAATGTCGCCGTAACATGCTGTATTGGAAACCCTGCATCTCATACCGCTTATCCCGTATTGCTGAATGAGGTCGGTGATAAGTTTAAGCTCGTGCAGCACCTCGAAATACGCGATCTCCGGCTGGTAACCCGCCTCGATGAGCGTATCGAACCCCGCCTTAATAAGCTCCGACGCTCCGCCGCAGAGAACGGCCTGCTCGCCGAAAAGATCCGTTTCGGTCTCTTCATCGAAAGTCGTCTCGATGACGCCGGCTCTCGTCCCGCCGATACCTTTGGCGTATGCGAGCGCTACGTTCTTGGCATTGCCGGTCGCGTCCTGATAGATCGCCACAAGGCAGGGAACCCCTTTGCCTTCTTCATACATCCTGCGGACCAGGGCGCCCGGGCCTTTCGGGGCGACCATGATGACGTCGATCTTCTTCGTCGGCTTTATCTGTTTGAACCTTATATTGAACCCGTGCGAGAAGAGGAGCGCCTTGCCCTTGGTCATATTCTCCGCGATCTGTTCCTTATAGACCTTGGCCTGGACGTGATCTTCGGTCAGTATCTGGACGATATCCGCCTGGGCCGAAGCCTCTTTGGCAGAGACGGGGGTAAAACCGTCCGCCTTTGCCTGCTCGTAATTTTTCGTCCCGGGAAGCTCGCTCACAACGACATCCAGCCCTGAGTCACGGAGATTCAAGCTCTGGCTGCGCCCCTGTATGCCGTATCCGATAACGGCGATCTTTTTACCTTTCAATAAATTCAGATCCGCATCCTTGTCATAGTATATCTTTGCCATTTTCCTACTTACTCCTTTCTTGATTTTTATTACTCATTCACTTCCGGCTTGCCTTCTACTTTTAACCCTTTATCTTCCGTACTCATCGCGATCCTGCCGGTCCTCACCACCTCCATTATACCGAACGGACGCAGAAGCTCCAGGAGAGCCTTTATTTTAGTATGATCCCCGGTAGCCGCGATGCTTACCGACTTCGAACCCGCATTCTCGATTCCAGCGCCGATCGACTCGATCGCCTCGAGGACCTCTTTTCTGTTCTTGGCCGTGACCGCGACTTTGACAAGTATCAGCTCACGGTCTATGAATTCGCCTTCTTTGAAATCGACTACCTTTATCGTGTCTATCAGTTTGTTCAGCTGTTTCTTTACCTGGTCGAGCGTCTTGTCGTCGCCCTGGACGACTATCGTCATCCTTGAGACGGTAGGATCCTCCGTCTCGCCGACAGCAAGCGAGCTGATATTGAATCCGCGCGCGCTGAAAAGGCCCGAGATCCTGGCCAGAACACCAAACTTATTCTCTACTAAGACTGAAATAGTATGCTTCACGTATACTAGCTCCTCATTAAATGTCAAATATTACCAATACTACAAAATAAGTTCAAAATCCCAAATCCAAAACACTTTGTATTTTGTATTATTTGAAATTGGGATTTATTTGGTAGTATTTGGATTTTGACATTTGACATTATTACGCTAACCCTCCCCCCAGCATCTTGTTTATCGCCTGCCCCGCCGGGACCATCGGATAGACGTTCTCTTCTTCTTCGACATGGAAGTCGATGAAGACGCAATTATCGGTCTTAAGCGCTTTATCGATAGCGCTCCTGACTTCGCTCTTCTTCGTAACGCGTATTCCGACCGCGCCGTAGCTTTCGGCCAGCTTCACAAAATCCGGGCACATACCGCCCAGCGTCGTATAGGAATACCGCTTCTTATAGAATAATTCCTGCCATTGTCTGACCATGCCTAGATAGCCGTTATTCAAGATCGCGACCTTGATGGGCAGTTTATTTATGACCGCCGTAGCGAGCTCCTGGATATTCATCTGGATCGAGCCGTCTCCGGCGATGTCAAAGACCGTCGCCTTGGGCTTGCCGAACTGGGCTCCTATCGCAGCCGGGAACCCGTAACCCATCGTCCCGAGCCCGCCCGATGAGATCATCGTCCTCGGCTTCTCGAATTTATAGAACTGTGCGGCCCACATCTGGTGCTGTCCGACCTCGGTGCATATGATGGCATCGCCTTTCGTGGCGCGCCATATCTCTTCTAGGACATACTGAGGCCTCATCTTATCGTCGTCCTTATATTTCAACGGGTGCTTTTCCTTCCAATCCTGGACCTTTTTAAGCCAATCCTTCGTATCCGGCTTCTTCACAGCCTTTATCAGATGCTTTAAGATCGTCTTCGCGTCCCCGACTATCGGTATATCGACGTCAACGGACTTCGAGACACTGGACGGATCTATGTCGACGTGGATGACCTTGGCGTGCGGGGCAAATTCATCGACTTTGCCGGTGACTCTGTCGTCAAACCTCGCGCCGACCGCGATTATCAGGTCGGACTCCATTATCGAATGGTTCGCGTAGGCCGTGCCGTGCATACCGAGCATGCCGAGTGAAAGCTTATGGTCCTGCGGGAATGCCCCCAGCCCCAAAAGCGTCATCGTTACCGGAATATCGTTCCTTACAGCAAGCTCGCGCACCTCTTCCGAGGCGTTCGAACTTATGACACCGCCGCCGACATAAAGTATCGGACGCTTCGCCTCGGAAATAGCCTTGGCCGCCCTCTTTATCTGGCCCGGGTGGCCGCGATAAGTCGGATTATACCCGCGTATATCGACCTTATCCGGATAGATAAATTCCGCTTCTTTCATCTGAAAATCGGACGGAAAGTCGATCAATACAGGCCCCGGCCTGCCCGTAGACGCGATGTGGAACGCCTCTTTTATTATCCTGGTGAGGTCATCGACATCCTCGACCAGATAGTTATGCTTCGTTATCGGACGCGTAATACCTGTGATGTCGGCTTCCTGAAAAGCGTCGTTACCGATCAGGAATGATTTGACCTGTCCGGTGATGGCGACCATCGGAACCGAGTCCATGTAAGCCGTCGCGATGC
>JAQURV010000004.1:22836-34971 GCA_029004355.1 Candidatus Omnitrophota bacterium | reverse complement strand
TAAAGATTACGCCTATGACGATACAGGCAAGACGCACCTTCTTATAAAAGACCGGGTTCATGATCCCGACGACCATAAGGGCTATCAGCGCAAGATAGATGATAAGCGCCGAAAGGGCTATGGCATTGATACTGAGATCCTTGAACGGCGCCTTTACAAAAGTCACGATCGGATTTCTGCGGGGGATATCCACCGCCGAGCTCGCGACAAGAGATCTCGCGTAGTTGAGATTGGTCTTCAGGTCGCTATCTTGAGGCATTATCCGTTTTGCTTTTTCGTAGAATAGCACCGCGTATCCTAGCTTGCCCAATTTGAAATATGTATTCGCCATATTGTAGTACAAACTGCCGCTGTCCATCCCTGAGTTCAGGATCTTGTTGTACTCTTCCAGGGCCTTCTCGTAGTCCCGCTTTTCATATAAGCCGTTGGCCAGGTAGAAGACCTTGTCGGGATCCGGCTGGGCGGCGATGTCGGCTTGAGCGAACAACGTGCCGCTAAGCAAAAACAAGAAGATCCCTGTCAAAATGATCTTTTTCATAATCGTTTACGCTCCAGGTATTTCATTATGCCTTCCAGCTCCTTATAGTCATCCGACATCTGCTCGGAATTAAAAGTCGAGAACCCGAACCTGGCCTCATCGCATACGGTAAACAGATTACGTATCTTTGTAATAACGGCCATCTCGACATTTTCGGAGGAGAGTCTCTGGGCTGCTATATCAAATGTGAGTCCTGCCGGAGGGAGATGGAGACGGTTGCCCAGATAATCCTGCATGGTCGTGAAGAGAGCTTCGTAAAATACTCTGGAATCGCTCCCGCGCAACTTGTGCTTTAGGGCCTTCATGCCGGACCGCGTGACCTTAAAAGCCGCGATCCTTGAGGCATAGGCCGCGTCATATTTCATCTTGTTCATCCTGCCTACCACTATATATATAGCCGCCAGCAGTATGAACGGAATGAAAACGGCCATCCAGAAGACCCATTTTTTATAAAGATCGTTCTCGCGCGGCATCCATCTGCCCGGTTTTTCTTTTATGAAGATGATATCGCTTGCCAGCTCCTTCTCTTCCTGCCGTGCGGCAACGGGGGCCGGGCCGACTACTTTCGAAGGAAGCTCCTCTTTCGCCTTTTCGACGGTCAGGGATATCGGCCCCTGGACTATAGTCTTGTATGCCTTGGCGATCGGGTCAAAATAGCTGAATGCGGCCCTGGGCACTTGTGTAACCTTTTCGGTCTCCGGAATAAGGACTTGAGTAAAGGTCTTCGAATTTTCCTGAGTCTTCACCTCGGGCTCATATGCCTTAAAACCTTCCATATTCTCGAATTTTGGCGAAAGGACCGTATTGAAGTTACCCGTGCCGTTGATAGCCATGCGGACGGTAACCGGATCCCCCGTCTTAACCTGCGCAGGGTTGGCATTGAATATAAACTGATAATCTCCCACGGCGCCTGAAAAATCTTTCGGCATTCCTTCGGCCGGAAGCGGTGATACTATAAGGTGGACTTCGTCCGATTTAAGCTCAATCGGCTGTTTCTCGTAACGGGCGAGGAAATCGTCAAAGAACGAATCCCTCAACGCCGGGTCGCCTCCGAACATGTCGTCTTGCGCGCTCGTCCCCCTTCTCTTCCTTACGACTATATTGCATTTGATCTTCGCCGGCCCGACTTTATAATCTCCGGGGCGGGTCGCATAGAGATTGGTCCTGAACTCCAGGACATCGTAAGTCAGCCCTCCCATCCTCTCCCTGTACTGCTTGGGCTCTTTGAATTCAACCTTCGAGAAACCCTCTTGCGAGAATGCGGGCAGCTGTATATCGCTTACGTTCATCTGATTGACGTAAAGTTTCACCGTAACCGGTATGAGCTCGTTAACATACGCCGTCGGTTTTTCGAGATTGAGCGTAACGAATATCCTGTCCGAAACATCCATCTTCTCGACAGGCTCTTCCGCGGGCCGCTGTTGCGGCCTCTGCGTAAGCGGTCTCTCTTCCGTCACGGTCAGGATGATCATATTTGAAGCGTAATTGTTATTTTTATATCTAAACGCAAAAGGCCCGATCTGGAATTTGCCGACGCGCAGGGGTTGGACGAGGTACATGTGCGTTACAGAGCTTGAGACCTGGCCGTTTATGACCGTCATCATAGTGGACGGCCCGACGTAACGTACTTCGAGGCCGTCTATATTGCCTATGTCGGGCGCGGGCATGGATTGCGTCCCGCGGAACGAGAGGCCGAGCTGCGCCGTCTCGCCCAGGGCGAGCCTCTCCCTGTCGAGCGACACCTCGAACTTCACGTCTCCGGCAGAAGAAATACCGGTCAGCGTCATAAAAATAATGCCCGTAATTATAAATAGTACAAAAAGTCTCTTCATCTTACCAGTTTTTAGCGGGTTCCGGCAGGTCTATCTTCTGCTTTCGCATCCGCACCACTCTCCCGGTCGCCTCTTCGCCCTTATATCCCTCAAGCAGCATCTTAGCTTCCTGTTCTGTCATCTCGACACCGGCCTCTTCGGACCTCGCGGCCTGATAAGCCTGTAGTCCGGATTGCTCGGGATTCTCTTTCTTCTCTTCGCCGGCGCCGGCAGGTTGAGCCGGCCTCTCTTCTTCCTGACCGGCCTCCTGAGGAGTCTCTTCTTTTTCCTGGCCAGCTTCCTGCGGCTTCTCTTCCTGCTTTCCCTCTTCCTCCTTGGCCTTTTCCTCTTCCCTGTCCTTGCCCTCGCCCCCTTTATTCTCTTCTTCTTTTTGCTTTTGCTCCTCAGACTTTTCTTCGCCCTGGCCTCCCCGCCCCTGTTCTTCCTTGTCTTTAGTCTTATCCTGAGGCTGCTCACCCTGCTGCTGGTCCTGCTTCTTATTTTGCTCTTCCTTCTGCTGCTCACCCTGCTGCTGGCCCTGATCCTGTTTCTGCTGATCTTCCTTATTCTGCTGTTGTTGCTGCTGCTTTTGCTCTTGTTTCTGCTGGTCTTCTTTATTTTGCTGCTGCTTTTGCTCTTGTTTCTGCTGATCTTCTTTATTCTGCTGTTGTTGATCCTGCTGCTGGCTTTGCTTTTGCTGGTCCTGCTTTTGATCTTTATCTTTTTTCTGATCTTTATTTTTCTGCTGGTCCTTATTCTGATCCTGCTTCTTTTCTTTCTCGTCTTTCTTGAACTGGTATTTTTCCGACAGCTCGTTCATCTTCTGCTCAACGAACTCGTAATTGAATTTGGCATCCTTGTCGCCGGGGTCCAGGTCTATAGCGCGTTTATAAAATTTAAGCGCCGTTTCATAGATCTCTTTCGCTTTCTTTATATCGGTCTTTTCCGCAGCCTGACCCATCCTGTATTGGGCGTTACCGATATTATAATCGGCAGGCGGTACCAGGCGGCTCTTCCCCGACGCTATCGCTGCGTTAAATTTCTCGATCGCCGCGCTGTACGCTCCGGTCCTGTATTTTGCGAGCCCGAGATCGAACGATGCTATCCCGGATGACGGGTCCTCTCCCGCGGCTTTCTCATAAAGCTTGGCCGCATCCGCGTAACGGCTACTATTATATAATAAATTACCTTTTTTTACATCCTCCTTTACCGCCGCGAAGGCAGGCAGGACAAATATAAGCGACAAAAATATGGCAACTGCCGCCCCGCCTATTTTTCCCAAATCTTTTCTTTTCGTGGAATGGGCGGGGCTCATCGGGCGAATCTCTTTCTTTCCGAAATAAAAGGTTCCAGCATTAAAAGCAGTATGGCAAGGCCCAGAAAATACTGGAATCTTTCATGATACTGCTTATTCATCTTTCCTTCTATATCTTTCTTCTCGAGCCTGGAGATGCTTTTATCATAAAGAAGCGTGAGCCCGAAATCCGACTGGGTCGCGCGCACATAACTTCCGCCGGTCGAGATGGCGATGTTCTTTAAAAGCTCCTCGTCCAGTTTTGTCTTGACGACATTACCGCCTTTGTCGGAAACCCACCCTCCCGAACTATCCTCGCCGGTCGCGGGGATAAGCGATCCTTCGAAGGTCCCTACCCCGACGCAATATATCTTTATGCCGGCCTCCTGAGCCTCTTTGGCGGCCTTCATCGGATCGCCTTCGAGATTATCTCCGTCGGAAATAAGAATAAAGGTCTTATACTTCTTATCCTGCCCCTTGAAAACGTTTATCGCTTCACGTATAGCGCTCGCTACGGAGGTCCCTCCGCGCGGGATGGTGCTGACGTTAAGGTCGTCGAGGGTCAGAAGAAAACCGTTGTAGTCGATCGTGAGCGGGCACTGAAGGAAAGCCGTCCCCGCGTACGCTATCAAACCTATGCGATCGCCGTTAAGTTTTTTAACCAGGTCCTTTACTCCAAACTTCGTACGCTCAAGCCTATTCGGTTTTACGTCGGTGGCGAGCATGCTCCTGGAAACATCTATGGCGATGAGTATATCTATGCCTTTAAATTTGGTCTCCTTCCATTCGAACCCCCATTGGGGCCTCGCGAGCGAAAAGACGAGAAGCGCGATCGCTGTAATAAGTACGGCCATCTTCGTGATTTTCCGACCCATGCTGACGGCAGGCGCTATCGACTCGGCAAGGGATTTATCCGCAAACCTGTTCATGAGCCGCCTTCTGCGGCGCGCTGCCCAGAGATAGAACAGTCCGACGACCGCCGTCAAAAGCACCAGGACGGAAAGATATTTAGGATTTGCGTAATGCATAAGCTTAAGGCACCCTCATGAATACGGTATTTGCCAATAATATTTCCAGGAGAATAAGGATCAGCCCTGGTATCAAAAAATAATAGAAGAGCTCGCTGTATTCTTTATAACCAAAATGCTCTATCACGGATTTCTCGAGCCGGTTTATATCCTCATATATCTTGCGCAGCGTCTCCGTGTCGGTTGCCAGATAGTACTTGCCGCCCGTGACCGAGGCTATCTTTTTCAATACCTCCTCGTCGATCTCTATCGGTATATTCTGATAGACCTTCCTGCCATATGGATCGCGGAAAGGATACGGCGAAAGCCCTTTCCTCCCGACGCAGATCGTATATATCTTTATGCCGAGCGACTTGGCAGCCTCCGCGGCCATTGTGGGCGAAATACTGCCGGCATTACTAACGCCGTCTGTCAGGAGTATGATGATCTTGGACTTGGTCTTCGAGGTCCTGAGCCGGTTGCAGGAACTGGCTAAAGCGCTTCCGATCGCCGTACCGTCCTCGATCATGCCGACGGTGACCCTGTCGAGATTCTCGTTGAGCCACGAGTAATCGGTGGTAAGCGGGCAGACGGTATATGCCCGGGCGGCAAACGCCACCATCCCGATACGGTCATCCTTCCTCTTCCGCACGAATTCTTTGACGACGTCGCGCACAAGGTCGAACCTGTTCACGCGCACACCTCGGAGGGTAAAGTCTTCGGCGAGCATGCTGGTCGAGGTATCCAGGGCAAGGACTATATCGACGCCTTCCGATACGGTCTTCGTCCCTTCGAGCACGGATTGCGGCCTCGCAAGAGCCATGATGAGCAGGACGAGAGCTGCCGCCCTCAAGAAGAGCGGGACCAGCCTCAGCCGCGCCCGAAGAGTGGGCCTTAAGCCTTCCACCAATGTACGCGACGGAAAGGTAAAGGCCGGATCCGACCTCCTGGTCCTCAGGATCACAACTAGGACAGGCACAAGCAGTATGAAAAAAAGCACCAATGGATACCGGAATGCGAACATCGTTATCGTCCCCTGGTCTCTTCGATGAACTTCTTTGCGGCCAGAAAGACCGCTTCCATCTCACCCTTCGCTGGCATGTATTTGGCAAATTTCACAAGATCGCAGGCGCTCAAAAAATCTTTCAGCAGATCTTTCCGTTCGTACGATAAAACCTGCGATGCGCCCAGAGAGGTCAGGAATTCTTCGGTGGTCATCTCGGGCGCCTTTAATCTGAACGAGCGCTCTATGTAACGTCTTACGCAATCGGATACCCCGGCATAATATTCTTTCACGTCCGAAGTCTTCAGGAAATTTCCCCTCACGGCCTCAAGCTCTTCCAGCGCGATCTCATACGGCAATTTCAGCGGGAGCGGTTTCTTGCGGAATTTGTACAGCACTATAAGGGCCATAATTACGCCTATTACCAGGACGCCTGCAACGATGAACCAATTGATCTCAAAATAGCCCAGCGGCCCTTTTACATCTTTAATGTCGGCGAGGGTCTTCCCTTTTGGCAGGACGCTTTCGACGATTATATTTAAAGCCTTCGTCTTCGCGACCTTCCAGTCTTTATCGCCTTTCTTCCTGTATTTTATTTCTACCGGGGGGATCTGATGTTTACCCGGAGAATATGCGGCAAGATAATACCATCTCCTCATCAGAACGCCGCCGACAAGCTTCTGCTCGTCCCTATAACCGGAATCCTTTATTTCGAAATCGCCTATTTTGTCTTCTTTAAATTTCGGGAAATTTATTTCGACGTTACGAAGGTGTTCTATATATACCGTAAATTTTATCCTGTCGCCTATCAGGACGGTCGCGTGGTCGACCGACGCCGAGATCTCGGTGCCGTACTCCTCGGCGGCAGCCATACCGCACAAAAAAACCAGGAAGAAAAAGGCTGTTACAAATACTCTTCTCTTCATAAAGAGATCATATCCTCTTCTTGCGTTTCTTGAAGAACTTGATGAATTCCTCGATATAGGGCTTATCGGTCCGTATGTCCATGTGGTCCATGCTTACGGAACTGAATACCTTGACGCGCTCCTCGATCAGCGCGCGAGCCCCATCCGAATATTTTTTCCTGACCGCCGCGTTCGATGTATCGACCAGGAATGTCGAGCCCGTCTCCGCGTCCTGAAGCTCCAAAAGGCCAACGTTGGGGAGATCGACCTCGCGAGGATCGGTTATCGTGATCGCGACAGCGTCATGCCGTTTATTGGCGATCGAAAGGGCCTTCTTGTAATCCTTCGCAAAAAAATCCGATATGACGAAAGCGACGACCCTGCGCGCGGTAACGCCGTCGAGATAGCGCAGTGCGCCGGCTATGTCGGTGCCCCGCCCTTTGGGTTTGAAATATAGGGCCTCTCTTATGACCCTGAGAACGTGTGAGGTACCTTTCCTGGGGGGGATAAACTTCTCTATCCTGTCGGTGAAGATGATGAGCCCGACCCGGTCTTTATTCTGGATGGCCGAAAAAGCCAGGACCGCGGAGATCTCGGCGGCAAGCTCGCTCTTCAGCCTCTTTGCGGTGCCGAAATACGAAGAGCCGGACATGTCGAGCAGGATCATTACGGTCATCTGGCGCTCTTCGACGAACTTCTTTATGAACGGGTGGCCCATCCTGGCCGTCACGTTCCAGTCGATCGAGCGTATCTCGTCGCCGGGCTGGTATTCACGCACCTCGTCGAACTCGATACCGCGGCCTTTGAATACGCTCTCGTACTGGCCTGAGAGCATATCGGTGACCAGTTTTGAGGTCGTTATTTCGATGCGCCGGACTTTGCGTAAAATCTCTTTAGGAAGCATATTCCCCGGGAAGGTTCTATTTAATTTCGAAATCCTAAATTCTAAATCCTAAACAAATTCTAATTTCTAAATTTGAATTTCGTGCTTGTTTCGAATTTTGATATTCGTATTTCGGATTTTTTGTTGTTCTTATGGTACTTTGACTTCTTCGAATATCCTCTTGACCACATCCTCCGATGCCTTATCTTCCGCTTCGGCTTCGTAACTCACGATAACGCGGTGCCTGAGCACATCTATACCGATCGTCTTGACATCCTGCGGGACGACGTAACCGCGGCCCTGCAGGAACGCGTATGCCTTGGCGGCTACGGATAGATAGATGCTCGCCCGGGGAGATGCGCCGTATTGGATCAGCGGGGTGAGCTCATCGAGCTTGTAACTCTTCGGTTCCCTGGTCGCGAAGACTATATCGACTATGTATTTCTCTATGCGTTCATCGAGATATACTTCATCCACTACTTTTCTCGCCCTGACTATATCTTCCGGGCCGATGACGCTCGCGACGCGTATCTTCTTGTCGGTCACGGCCATCCTCTTCATGATCTTCAGCTCTTCTTCCTTCGAGGGATAACCTATCTTTAGCTTCAGCATGAACCTGTCGACCTGCGCTTCGGGAAGCGGGTATGTCCCTTCGTGCTCGATCGGGTTTTGCGTCGCCAGGACGAGGAACGGCTCGTCCAGCTTATACGTCTCCTCGCCTATCGTGACCTGGCGCTCCTGCATGGCTTCGAGGAGCGCGCTCTGCACCTTTGCCGGCGAGCGGTTGATCTCATCCGCCAGGATGATATTGGCGAATATCGGCCCTTTCTTCGTTGTAAAAGCGCCGTCTTTAGGGTTATATATAAGCGTGCCGATAAGGTCGGCGGGTAAAAGGTCGGGCGTGAATTGCAGGCGCTGGAATCTTGTCTTTATACACTGCGCCAGCACCCTGACGGATAGCGTCTTGGCAAGCCCCGGGACTCCCTCGATCAATATATGTCCGTTGGCCAAAAGCCCCACGAGGAGCCTGTCGATAAGATATCTCTGGCCGACTATTACCTTCTCCATCTCGTCGACAAGCGACTTTACAAAAGAACTCTCTTTCTTTACCTTCTCATTGACCGCCTCAATACCGGTATTGATCATACTTCCCCCCTTACATTTTCCCCAGATCTTTTATCTGTAAATTTATGAATTTCAACAGGACTACCTTATCCAAATACTCGAGGCTTAACGGCTTGGTTATGTAGTCGTCCGCGCCGGCATCGAGCGCCCTCTTCATGACATCGTCGTCCTTCTCGCCCGTGACCATGATCACGACGATCTCCTTATCGATCGCTTTTATCTCTTTCAGCGTTTCGATGCCGTCCATGCCCCGCATCTTTATGTCCAGTAGAACTATGCGCGGCTTCTTCTTTTTAACTATAGCGACAGCCTCTTTCCCGCTCAAGGCGTTGAAGACTTCGTAATTTCGCGCGGTGAAAAATTCGTAGAAGAACGAATCAATGCCCATCTGGTCATCGACGGTCAGTATCTTGCAGACTGAGGGTTGCTGAGACATACGTTACTCCCTGCTTGAGCGTTCTACTTCGCTGCTACGCTTATACCGTAATGGAGCTTCGTAGGAACATTGTTACATCGCTACCAATCTCTACGAAGCTTCATCTAGCCTAACTGCAGTAGCGAAGTAGGATGGAGCGGGCGAACGGGATCGAACCGTCGTAGCTAGCTTGGAAGGCTAGTGCTCTACCATTGAGCTACGCCCGCAATTTGTTATTATCTAAGTCCGACAAATTGTCCCGAGGTGCTTCAATCGCACTCCAGCACCGAGGGACTGCTTAATGAATATGTTGTAATTATATCATATGTGCGCGCGGAGACAAGCGCAAAAATGACCTATCTTACAATAGTGTCGGGATTTTCGCTTTGAATATCGGAGGGAAGTATCTGTTGCGTATTTTACTCTGGCATTTATAACAAAAAGACCGTTTTTTGCTATCGATAGTTTTTAAACTATCGGAGGGATACATTATGCACTCGGGGTTTGAGCATTGCGGAATCTTCCAGGCGCAACCGAGTTCGCGGAGCGATTCTTTCACAACCCTTTCGAGCAGCAGACCGCTATCCGGCTTCAGAGAATAGAACTCGTTCCTTAAACGCGCTATAGAGATCATACCGATCGCCTTGGAAGGATCCGCCGCACCAAATACATGATCCAGGTCCTGCGAATACAGGTCGGCGTCTGTGATGATCAATATGCTTTCCGTCGTCGTATCGATATTGAACTCCTGAGCTATCCCGGCCAATACCAGCTCCGCATAATATTGCCCTCGCGAAGGAGCGTAAGCTCCCTCCGGCATCTCCCTGCGCGGTTCGACGTTAACCTTTACTCTCGCAGCAAGAAAACCCGGGAGTTTATCCTTTACGGCCTCCACCATCTTCGTATCCACGTTTCCGACGGGGATAAGGAATATATGCTCGTCTACTACCCTGCCCTCTGCCGTGGATGATAATATAAGACACGCTATTGGCAACAACAGCGCGCGTTTAAAAAACTTGCGCATCTTGCTCCTCATTTATATATCGCGATTATACCATATAACGGCGGGACATGCTTTCATATCCGTACTATTGAACTGCGGCGATCGCTTCATTTGAATATGCTGAGTCGGCGGAGTCATCATGCGCGTATACCCTGTAATAGTACTTCGTGTTCCTGGCGGTGGATGTGTCGGTGTATTTCTTTATGTTTGCGCCTACGGTCGCGATCCGGCTATAGATACCCGCGGCTCCCGTCTTTCGTTCTATAATGAAGCCTATCTCGTTCTTCGAGTTGTCCTTCCAGGTCAAGTTCACTTTAGCGACGCCCCTGGTCATCTTAACGGCGGCGGCAAGGTTAGACGGCGCATTAAGCAGCGGCGTAGCGCTTGCCTCATTGGAATAATCCGAATACGAAGTGTTAAGCGTATCCTTATATACCGCGCATACCCTGTAATAATATGTCGTGTCAGGAGCAACGGCTGCGTCGATATACTTCTTTATGTTTGCGCCTACGGTCGCGATCGGGGCATAAGTACCACCTGCTTCCGTTTTTCTTTCTATAACGAAGCCTGTTTCGCACTTCGAGTTATCTTTCCAGCCCAAGTTCACCTGCGCGTTGCCTTTAACGTACTTAACGGCAGTGGTGAGGTTGAGCGGAGCATTAAGCAAGGGCGCGATACTTACCTCGTTTGAATATGGAGAATTCCCCGAGGTATTATATGAATATACCCTGTAATAGTACATAGTGTCAGGGATAGCGGTCGTGTCGAGATATTTCTTTGTGTTCGCGCCTAAATTCGCGATCTGGGCATAAGCGCCTTCCGCGCCTGTCTTTCTTTCTACGATAAAGCCCGTCTCATCCTTTGAATTCTCTTTCCAGGATAGGCTTACCTGAGCCGTGCCCTTAGTGTACTTGACGCTTGCGCTTAAGTTAAGCGGGGCACCCGGTGCAGGCGTAGCGCTTGCCTCATTTGAATAATCAGAATACGAAGAGTCGACTGTATTCTTATATACAGCGCATACCCTGTAATAATACATCGCGTTGGGCGCAGCGGCTGTATCGATATACTTCTTTGTGTTTGCGCCTATATTCGCGATCTGGGCATAGGCGCCTGTTACGCCTGTTTTCCTTTCGATGATGAAGCCCGTTTCGCACTTCGAGTTATCTTTCCATGCCAAGTTTATCTGCACGACCCCCTTGGTAGACTTAACGGCCGCCGTCAGGTCAGACGGGCTGTTGAGCAGAGGCGCAACGCCTGCCTCGTTCGAGTAAGAAGACTTACCGGTGCTATTGGATGCGCAGACCCTGTAATAGTACATAGTGTCCGGGATAACGGCCGTATCGGCGTACTTCTTTACGTCTGCGCCTACGGTCGCGATCTGTGCATAGGCGCCCGCTACGTCTATCTTCCGCTCTATGATAAACCCTGTCTCATTCTTCGAATTATCCACCCAGGCTAAGTTTACCTGAGCAATACCTTTAGTATACTTGGCAGTGGCGGTGAGGTTGAGCGGGGCATTGAGCGGCGTATCCATAGCAAAGGTCACGGATATTGTGTGGATAGCCGCGACGTTCGTGAATGTATAGGATTGCACCGCGCCCACGGATGCGCCGTCTACCAGGACGTCAGCAATATGATAATTGGTTTTTGATGTAATGGTAAATACCTGGCTGGAACCGGCGTTAACTGAGATTGGTCCTGATGGCGTGATCGAGCCGTTTTCACCCGCGCTGGCTGTAATGGTATAGCGATTATTGACCGTAAGGATAGCCGCATTACTTGTGACTGAAGTCACCATGTTAGTCACGACGCACTTATAGCTGCCCGCATCGGCCGCCGCGACGCTTGCGATAGAGTATGTAGCTGAGGTGGCGCCTGTGATATTGGTCGTGCCTTTCTGCCACTGGTATGTCAATGGGTTCGTGCCTGAGGCGGCGACAGTGAATGTTGCCTGCTGCCCCGGATTCAGGGTCAGATTCGAAGGCTGTGCAGTGATAGCGGGCGCCTGGTTCACGCTCAATGTGGCCGCATTACTTGTGACTGAAGTCACCATGTTAGTCACGACGCACTTATAGCTGCCCGCATCGGCCGCCGCGACGCTTGCGATAGAGTATGTAGCTGAGGTGGCGCCTGTGATATTGGTCGTGCCTT
>JAQURV010000004.1:0-22736 GCA_029004355.1 Candidatus Omnitrophota bacterium | reverse complement strand
TCTGCCACTGGTATGTCAATGGGTTCGTGCCTGAGGCGGCGACAGTGAATGTTGCCTGCTGCCCCGGATTCAGGGTCAGATTCGAAGGCTGTGCAGTGATAGCGGGCGCAGAATTGACCGTAAGAGTAGCCTCGTTACTCACAGCAGAGCCCGCAGCATTTGTTACGATGCACTTATAGTTTCCTGCGTCTCCCCCTACCACGCTTGCTATAGTATAAGTAGCGCTGGTGGCGCCTGTGATATTGTTTGCATTCTTCTGCCACTGGTATGATAACGGAGCCGTACCTATCGCCTGGATGCTAAATACGGCCTGATCCCCCTCGCCCTTGGTCAGGTTTGCCGGGGACTGCGTAATAGTAGGAGGGGTGACAATAACTGCTATAGTAGCATCATCGCTCTGCCCGCCCGGAGTAATTACTCTTAGCTTATTAGGGTGAGTGCCCGCGGGCATCTCGCATATTATTGCATTGTTGGACCAGGAATTTACAGGAAGTACCGCGCCGTCGGTGAACTCCACCTTCGACTCGCCTTGCGTACAGCCAAAATTTTTACCGCTTATATTAATGGCGGAGCCCTGCGCAAGCGACTCGGTTTCGCATGTAGTGATCTGCGGGGCAAGGAAAACTTCCGCCATATATACATCGGGATGCTTGTTGGGCATGCCTGCCTCATCCCGGTCGTCAGACCAGACGATCCTGTTTTCATATATGGCCAATTTAGTCCGCGGATTTACGACATCCACTACCTTCTTTTCCTGTCCGGTGGGCAGGTCATAGATATGTATGGAATAATTCTTTGTGGCATCCGCCAATTTTTCCCTCTCGTCCAGCCATACGATCTTGTCTTCATATATAGCAAGCGGATACAAACTGCACGGGCGGGCAAGCGCCGTAGTTATCTGGGTCTTTTGATCATTGTCCAGGTCATACACATATATTGCCGCACCTTCCACCCAGGCAATTTTATTCTTATAAATAGCCGCCGATCCGGCCTTCAGCGTACTTGCCTCAACCAGACAAGTCCTTAATTCACATGCGGGCAGGCTATAGACGTTTATTGAATAATAAGGGACGTCGGACAGGGTCCACCATTCTTCTACTACAACGTTGTTCCCATAAACGGCCACGTTGGAGCCGCTTGCTTCGCCTGTCTTCAAACCCTTAAATACATCTCCCATGTCGGCCCAGCACAGAGACTTAACAGTGGAATCGCCGCCGGACACAGTATTGGTCCAAACCTCCACGCTACCTGCTATGACCGGATCCCAGAAACTGGCAGTAACGGGCGAGGTATTAAGCTCCGATAAGGCGGTGCTGGTCAAATCATAACTAGCTAACCTGCCATACGTGATAGCGGTGCCTTGCGTAACAGCGTTACCGTCGGAATCTACGATGAAAGCCCAAACGACCTTGTTCTCATCGATAGACGGGCCTGTTTTATCGCCGGGGTATGTAGAGAGCTTGAGATCGTTCCCGCTTACAAGATCATGCGCATATATGTCATAACCCGCGGGGGCAGCGTCTTCGGGGCAATATTTAAGGTAAACAACCGTGTCGCCGTAAATGGCAGGGCTGGAACTATCCGCGCTGTCAGTTATCTGTGTTTCTTTCATAGGAACCGCGGGTGTTGCCGTTAGCGTTACCGTAATAGAAACCGAGGCGCTGTTGCCTGCTAAGTCGGCCTCGGTGATAGTGAGCGTATTCAGCCCCTCCTGCAGGGTGAATTGTTTGGTCTTTGCAATACCATCCACAGTGTAACTTACCGTAATAGATGACACGCTTGATTCGGCATTGTCCTGCGGATCCGTTATGATTATTGCAGGCGGTGTCGTATCTAGAGTAATGCCGGCGCTTACGGCGCTCGACCAGTTACCGTCTACGTCTTTGAATTTCGCGTATACGTTCTTGGGGGCATCGCCTGATGTTAATGTCCACGATTTGTTAGCAGCGTAGGCTTCGGCCGCTGACCAGGTGATGTTGTCATTCGAGAACTGCATCTGGGCGCCGCTGCCCATACCGCTTCCTTCATCGGTAGCGGAAAGGGTTAACGCAACCGCAGGTGTGGTAGCATAGGTAGCGCCGCCATTTATGCTGATCGTGCCTGTGGGCGGCGTGGTATCCGGTACGGCGAGCGTGATATTCGCCGAGTATACCAGAGACCAGAGACCGGCGACGTCTTTGAATTTTGCGTATACGGTCTTCGGACCGTTTCCTGAGGGAAGAGTATATGATTTGGTAGTCGCATAGCTTTCGGGGACCGACCAGACGATGTTATCATCCGAGAACTGCATCTGGGCTCCTTCACCCATACCGCTTCCGGCATCGACAGCAAGCAGAGCCAATGTAACCGCAGGATCGGCGGTAGAGGCAGCTCCGTTATTTATCTGTATCGAACCTGTAGGAGGCGTGGTATCCGGGGCCACAAGCGTAATAGACGCTGAATATGCCGTAGACCAGAACCCGGCGACATCTTTGAATTTCACGTATACGGTATTCTGTCCGTATCCTGAAGTAAGTGTGTATGACTTGGCAGCAGCGTAGGCTTCGGCGGCTGACCAGGTGATATTGTCCTTCGAGAACTTCATCTGGGCGCCGCTGCCCATGCCGCTCCCCGCATCGGTAGCGGACAGGGTCAATATAACCGCGGGATCGGTAGTAGAGGTAGCTCCGCCATTTATGCTTATCGTGCCCGAAGGCGGTGCAGTGTCAAAAATAAGCGCGTTGGACTCGATGGCCTCGGACCAGTTGTAATATATATCCATGAACTGGACATAAATCTTTCTGCTGCCGTCCCCGGCAGAAAGAGTATAAGGGCTGACAGCTGTATTATAATCTACGGCGGAACCCCACGCATCATTATCAGCGGAAAACCTCATCCTGCTGCCGGTCCCCATGCCGCTGCCCGCATCAGTCGCCGAGGGGCTTAAAGTAACTATCATATTTGTACAATAAGGGGACCCGTTACCGGTCATACCGATCGATCCTGATGGCGGCGTTGTTTCATCGCCGAATGCTTCGGAATCGCCATATTTAGCTATCACCATATAATCAGAACACGATTGCTCCACGAATAACTGGTCAAATTGGGTCACATCAGAACCGGTAGAGAGCACCAGGGCGCTATTGCCTGCCATTGCCCCGTCCAGGATCTCCGGTATGGGATAAGTAGCCTCGTCATCGTCGAATAGAGACCAAAGCAGGACGCCTGCCGCGGAGTATTTTCTAAAATCCTCCATACCTATGATAAATAGATTGCCGCTGCTATCGACTCTGGCGCGGGCTCCCTCCATAAATGAGCTGATGTAATCGTCGTCTTCTAAAGATTTAGGGAACCCTGAAGCCAGGGTCCCGCTGGAATTGATCTTATATATAGAGGGAATGTCATCGATATCCGCCAATACAAAGGTATTGTGGGACGCGTCTACGGCAAGACTGTATCCGTACCCGCAAGAATCTTCGGGGTCTTCGCCGTAAAAGGTATACTTCGTATCGCCCCTCATTATTAAAAGCTCTTCCCGGTACTGGTAGATATAGTCATCATCCGTATCTTTTTCATATTCATAACTCATATACCCCGTTATGACGACTGTAGAACCGTCGACCGCGATATCATATCCCTCAGCCAGCTTTGTCGGACCATTTGCCGCTGAGATATTGCTAGTGCCCGTAAATTTAGTAAAAATATTGCTCTTGGTGCCGTTCGCGGCGGCAAATTGATAACCAATAACATAATCAAATGTATTGGCTTGGGAATCGTCTTTTTCGTACCCTCCTGTTATCAGGACATTATTGGCGGAGTCGTAAGCGACGGCATTCGCCCAAGTGTATTCATCTGTAGACGGATTCACAACTTTCGTCCACAGAACAGTGCCTGAGGAATTATAGCTGCGCGCAAACAAATTGTCATCCGGGCCGTTTCCCGTGATAGCTACATATCCTGAGCTTGAAATGGCTATATCTCTAATTTCATCGATACTGGTACTGGTAGGAATGGCCCTTGCCCATTGCAGCGTTCCGGCTGAATTGTATTTTGCGACAAAATATGTCTCCGTGGCGGCTGTCAAAGATTGGCCCCCGAAGTCTACCGTGCCGTCGAATGTACCCAATACGGCCCGATCACCCGTCGCATTTGTTTCTATCTTAAAAGGGTAGATACTTGCCGTTGCCGAGTTTCCGCCTATAGCCTGAACGGACATGATGTATACCGCTGTTTTCACATAGACGGGATCTGTGGGGTCGGAGTCACCGGCCGTGCCGGTTGCGTATACCTGGAAATAGTATGGTGTGTTGGGTGTAAGGCCCGTCACGGTAAAATTCTTCATATTAGGGCCCACGGTCCCGGCTGTTGTAAAGGTTTCGCCGTCGTCTATCGATTTTTCGATCACAAAACCAGTCTCATTATTGGAGCTATCGGCCCATTTCACAACAACCTGGGTATTTGAGACGGCATATGCCATCATCTCTTCCGGCGCATTCGGGATAGGCTCCTCCTCATCTTCATCATCATCTTGACAGTAAGCCGGCGACAGGACGAGAGATAAAAATACTATCACCGTTCCCAGCCAGAAGATCTTTTGTTTTAATCTAAGGAGTTTCATGGTCGTTACCCTTCCAACGGGTTCTTTATAAAAGTTTTTATTAATAGCTCAAAAAAAATACCGCGTTACCTTTTCCGGTAGCTCGGCTCTCGTGTGTCTAAGCACACGTTAATTAAAGTTCCGCGTTATCGGTGCGCCAGGCTGTCATACCCCTCTCGAGGTTTAGACCCTATAGCTTTGCGTCCCACCCTTTCGGATGGTTTGCCTTTTCGGATATTTGCTTCTACTATATAGTATAATGTTTTTTTGCGTTAAGTCAATCTAAAGGTAGCCTAGTTTTTCATCCTTAACAACGCTCCGACGGTAGCTTACTAAAACAATGGCTTTATAAAGGGATGAAAATTGTTGTGGGAAATTTTTGCCGGGGCTGGTGTCCTTTTAAAGGAAGTCCCTCGTCGACCTTGGCCTAACCACAACTCCTCGGGACATTTTTTGCCCTGACGAAGTCGGCAGGCAAAAAATGGTGGTGAGGGAAGGATTCGTCGTCCCGCCGCTGCCGTCAAGCTAGGGGCGGGACTCCTTAAGGAAAAACCCTGATGGTTTTTCCTTAATATTCCTTTTCCTTCCGCGTAGATGTTCTAGTGCGCCGATAGGAGAAAAAATTCTTTTTTCTCCTAAAACCTCTTTTTGCGAATCCTTCCTGCAGCGCGCGTATTTAAAAACTCAGTAAGACTGAGTGGTAATTACTGGTGGTGAGGGAAGGATTCGAACCTTCGAAGGCGTGAGCCGTCAGATTTACAGTCTGATCCATTTGACCGCTTTGGTACCTCACCGTCGTAAATGTCTCGCCGCGACCAACAGGCCAGCGAGACAGCAAGTCTTGCTCGACATTTACTCCTTAAAAGGAGAACCTGATGTTTTCCTTAAGATCCTTTTTCCGATTCTCCGAATCGGAAACACATCTACTGACTAAAGTGGAGCTAGCAGAGGGGTTTGGTCCTCCGCTCGTATAACTCGCTACGGACCAGCCAAATTTACTTCCGGCCGGAGGCCTTATCCTCCTGTTCGTCGGCGTAAATTTGTCTTCAAACCCATATGCTTTACTGACTAAAGTGGAGCTAGCAGAGGGGTTTGAACCCCCGACCTATGGTTTACAAAACCATTGCTCTACCAGCTGAGCTATGCTAGCGAAATTACAATAGTCTAACCCTGGTAATTTCGCCCCGAGGTGCCGTTATCTCACTCCTGCACCGAGGGGCTACCTTCTTATCCTAATACTTTAAGGGCTTCCGGTAACTTCTCTAAAAGATCCGTCGCGATGAGGCCTAACGGACCCTTCTCTTTTAATGCCATGTCTCCGGCCAGCCCGTGAAAATATGTACCGAGCGCCGCCGCGCTAAAGGTTTCTACGCCCTGGGCGACAAAGGCCGCTATGACACCTGCTAATATATCGCCAACTCCGCCTGAAGCCATTCCCGGGTTACCGGTCTTGTTTATATATACCCTTCCGGACGCGCCGGCAACTACAGTATCGTGCCCTTTTAAAACTAAGACGATATTATACTCACGCGCGACTTGAAGCGCAACATCTTTTCTATTTCTCTGTATCTCTTTAACGCTCTTCCCTATCAGCCTTGACAACTCACCCGGATGAGGCGTAAGGACAAGTGAGCCCCCGGATTTTTTAAGCTCGGCGGCCGCATCGCAAAAAGAATTGATCCCGTCCGCATCCAAGACTACCGGTCTCTCAAGTTTCGCGACAAGTCTCCTGACAAGCCGCCCGGTCTCCTTATTCTGTGAAAGGCCCGGACCGATCACAAAAGAGTTGCACTTTTTCGCAAAACGCAACAGGTCCCCTTCCGCCCCGAGACTGAAAGAGCGTTCCTTCGTTTCGGAATAAGGCCTGACCATAACTTCGGTCAGCTTGGCCGCCATTACGCCGTAAAGGCTCCCGGGTATCGCCAGCGTCGCGAGCCCGCTGCCAGACCTTACCGCGGCCTGGCTCGCCAGATACGCGGCTCCCGTATAACCGGCTGAACCGGCGATGACAAAGACATGGCCGAAGTCGCCTTTGTTGGAATCGGCCCGGCGCTTCGGTACCGCCTTCATCAGTTCTTTTACAGATGTCATGACGCGCCCTTCAATAATATCACATTCGCAACGGCATAATTCCGGGAATGGGATATGCTCAGCATCACGCCGGTTATCCTTTTCTTGCTCTTCAGTTTAAGCGCATCATTATGGAACTTCACCATCGGTTTGCCTTCACCGTCGTTCAGCACCTCGATCTCCGTCCATTTGATAGGAAATTTCTTCGGCTCGCCGAACGCCTTAACTACGGCTTCCTTTGCCGCAAAACGCGCGGCAAAATGCTGGCATGAAAACCTCTTGGAGTTCGAATACTTTATCTCCCTGTCCGTAAATATCTTTTTTAAGAATGAGTCGCCCCACTTATCTATCGCGTCCCTCATCCTGTAGACCTCGACTATATCCACGCCGCTTCCAAAGATCATCTAGATAAGCTCCAGCATTTCGCGCACCGCGGCGGAGATCCCGACGAATACGGCCCGTGAAATTATCGAATGGCCTATATTAAGTTCGTTCATGCCTTTTATGCGGGCGACATCGCATACGTTTTCGTAATGCAGTCCATGGCCGGCATTCACTTCAAGGCCTAGCGACAATGCGTGTTTCGCCGCCTTCTCCAGTATATCCAGTTCTCTCTTTCGCGCAGCCGCAGTCCCGGCATTCGCATATTCGCCCGTATGTAATTCTATTATCCCGGCGCCGCATTCCAGAGAAGCTTCGATCTGACTGATAGCGGGGTTTATAAAAAAGCTCACTCCTATCCCGCGCGCCTTTAACCTTGCCGTGACCAGGCTCAGCTTCTTTAAGTTGCCTCTGACGTCGAGCCCGCCTTCGGTAGTGACCTCTTCTCTTTTCTCCGGCACAAGCGTGGCCTGGTCGGGCCTGATCTTACAGGCAAAGTCCACTATCCCCGGCGCGACCGACATCTCAAGATTAAGACGGGTCTTCACAGCCTTGCGCAAACTCACAACGTCGGCATCCTTTATATGGCGTCTGTCTTCGCGCAGGTGGCAGACTATGGAATCGCACCCCGCTTTTTCACAAATCAGCGCCGCTTCGACCGGGTCGGGCATATAAGTCTTGCGAGCTTCCCTTAAAGTGGCTACATGATCTATGTTAATACCCAGCTTTGGCATGGAGCGGTGATTCCTTTCTTTCTCAAGCGACATCTCGCCGAAGCCCTCTAGCATCTAAGTCAATTGGCGAAGGCGGATAAGCTTTTTAAGGATTTGATTTCTCTACGGGGGCGGTGACCTCTACAAAGGTCTCTTCCATATAAATGCCCGGCGCGATCGGGTTAAGGGCTACGGATTTCGCAAAAGGTTTGGAGGCCCCGTTCAGATCTACCGGCATCGTATAGGCATACCTGATCTTGCCCAGAAGGTCTTTTGTCCCGACGACAATGCAGTACTCGGGAACCACTATGGCCTTCCTGGGGTCGACCGTAAACCCGGAGCGCGGCCTCCCGAGGAATATGGGCCTTATGGTGAGCTTCTTGGCCACCAGGCCTTCCTGAGGAAGCATCCTGTTCAAAAATTGCCGCTCCTCCTCATTACCCTTATTCAGTTCGTTTACGATATAAAACCACAACGCCAGCGCCAGCACAAGCGCCGTGATCTTCAGGCCTATATGCTTTGTAAAAATATTTCTTATGGAATCGAGCATCGTTAATCTCTCTTGGTATCGATATTTACAACCTGAATGCGCGAATGTTTTTTCTGAGTGCGATAAAAGATATTCTTCAATATCTTGTTTAAGCTATCCTCGTCCAGCTCATATTTCAATTTGCCGTCGCTTGCGACAGATATGTAGCCGGTCTCCTCGCTTACTACTACGCAGATGGCGTCGGTCTCTTCGCTGATCCCGACAGCTGCCCTGTGGCGCATGCCCATATACTTCGGCAGGTCCTTCTCCTCCTGAGGCAGCGGCAGTACGCAAGCGGCCGCGGTGAGCCTCCCTCTCTCGATTATAACGGCCCCGTCATGAAGAGGCGACTGCGGCAGAAAGATAGATGTTATAAGAAAGGCGCTGACTTCAGCGTCGACAGCGGTCCCTGTTTCGCTGTAACTTTTAAGCCCGGTCTCCCTTTCGATAACAATAAGGGCGCCTATCCGTTTCTTCGCAAGATTCGCCGCCGCCTTCGTTATCTCATCGATAGCTTCGATATTTTCCTGGTGCTTGCCGAACCGCCCTAATTGAGCGAGGCCGCGCCGCAATTCCGGCTGGAATATAATGAGGAGGGCAATGACAGATATCGGGAAGAGCCTTGTGATGGCCCAGTTTATGGCGTCGAGGCCGAGCTGCTGAGTACCTACGAAGATGATCGCGACTATGACAAGGCCTTTTAATAGTTGTTCCGAACGGGTGCCTTTGACAAAGAGAAGTATCATGTAGATAACGTACCAGAATATCAGTATCTCTATCGCTATCTTCCAGTAGTGGAACATCTCCACCTCTCTTTAATCCCGCGTTTTGAGTATCCTGCCGGTTATTGCCGCAGCCTGGGCGGCTTCTTTGACATCATGGACCCTTAAAATATCGGCGCCGTTCATGATCGCTATGACGCAAGTAGCGATCGTCCCCGCCAGCCTGTCGCCCTCTGCGGGAAGATCCAGCACTGCCCCTATAAATGCCTTTCGCGAAGTACCCACGCAGACCGGCTTGCCAAGATCCTTAAACTCGTCCAGTCTGTTCAAAATCTCTAAATTATGTTTTACGGTCTTGCCGAACCCTATCCCCGGGTCGATAATTATCTTGTTTCCGTCTATCCCCGCAGCCCTTGCGATCCTTATAGAATCCCTGAGCGCCGCCTTGATCTCCCGGATAAGATCGCCGTATCGCGGCGATCTTTGCATATCGGCCGGCGTCCCCTTCATATGCATCACGACCACGCCTGCGCCATATCCTGCCGCGACCTTCGCCATGGCCGGATCGTACTTAAGTCCGGAGACATCGTTGACAACGCTCGCGCCTGCCCTTATCGCGGCTTCGGCGACTTTCGCCTTACGCGTATCGACCGATATCGGTATGCGGACCCTCTTCGATATGGCCGCGATCACCGGGATGACGCGCGCGGTCTCCTCCGCCTCGCTGACGGCGCGGGCCCCGGGACGCGTAGATTCGCCGCCTACGTCGATGATGCCGGCCCCTTCGCCGGCCATTGCAACGGCGCGTTCAACCGCGCGTCGCCTGTCAGCATACTTCCCGCCGTCGGAAAATGAATCAGGGGTCACGTTAAGTATCCCCATGATACAAGTCCCGGCGCTGCTAGATATCTTTCTTCTGGTCAATATCAAATCCAAGTAGGATCTTTATCTCGTCGACTTCCATTATCTCTTTCTCCAACAGTCTCTCCGCCAGCATCTTCAGCTTATCCTGGTGCTTCAGCAGTTCGTTCTTGGCGCGCTCATAACAGTCGTCGACTATCTTCCGGACCTCCTGATCTATCAGAAGAGCCGTCTGGTCGCTATAGTTGCGCTCTTCGATCAGGTCTCTGCCTAAGAATACCTGCTCTTCCTTATGGCCGAATGTGATGTGGCCGAGCTTTTCGCTCATGCCGAATCTCGTCACCATCTTCCGCGCAAGACCTGTCGCGACTTCGAGGTCGTTCTGGGCGCCGGTAGAAACTTCATGGAAGACTATATCTTCGCTCACCCTGCCTCCCAGAAGTCCGGAGATCCTGCCCATAAGCTCGGTCTTCGATACTATGTATCTGTCCTCAAGAGGAAGGCGGATAGTGTATCCCAGGGCCATTCCCCTCGGAAGTATTGAGACTTTGTGAAGCGGGTCCGCTCCCGGAATAAGGAGAGCCAGAAGCGCATGCCCGGATTCGTGATACGATATTATCTCCTTTTCCGGCTTCGATATTACCTTTGATTTCCGCTCGGGGCCGGCCATCACCCGTTCCATCGCCTCCTGAAGCTCGCTCATCGTCACGTGCTCGTTATTGCGCCTTGCTGCAAGGAGCGCCGCTTCATTCACGAGATTTGCCAGATCTGCCCCGGAAAATCCGGGCGTCTGCCTGGCAATAGTCTTTAAATTTACCGCCGGATCGAGTTTTACATTTTTGGCGTGGACCTTTAGGATCGCCTCGCGGCCTACAATGTCCGGCATGTCTATCACTATCTGCCTGTCGAACCGGCCCGGCCTCAGAAGCGCCGGATCGAGCACGTCGGGCCTGTTGGTCGCGGCAATGAGTATGACCCCTTCCTGCGTATTGAATCCGTCCATCTCCACCAGGAGCGCGTTCAGTGTCTGTTCCCGCTCATCGTGGCCGCCGCCTATGCCCGCAAACCGCTGACGGCCGACCGCGTCTATCTCATCGATGAATATGATCGCTCCGCGGCCGCTCGTCTTGGCCGAGCGCTTCGCCTGATCGAACAGGTCGCGTACACGCGAGGCGCCGACGCCGACGAACATCTCGACAAAATCCGAACCCGAGATCGAAAGGAACGGCACGTTCGCCTCGCCGGCGACTGCCTTGGCGAGAAGCGTCTTGCCCGTGCCGGGATGGCCCATGAGCAGCACGCCTTTCGGTATCTTACCTCCGAGGCGCTGGAACTTACGCGGATCCTTCAAAAACTCTATGACCTCCTTGAGCTCCTCCTTGGCTTCATCCACTCCGGCGACATCCGCAAAAGTGATCTTGAGGTTCTGGTCAGAGGCAAGCGTCGCGCGGGATTTGCTGAAAGCCCATATCTTGCCGCCACCGGCACCGCCGGGCGATCTGTAGGCAAATAACCACAAAAACAGGATAAATAGCACCATTGGCCCGAGTGAATAGAAGAGATTGACCCACAAAGTCTTCGGGGGTTTTATATCGAAATTCTTGACGTTCTCCCTCAATGCCCGGATAAGGTCCTGATCGCCTTCGGGTATGTTGACTACGAATTTTTCGCCGCCGGCCAACTCGCCCTTTATGATATTATCGGTCTTGATGGCCGTAGCGATCTTCTGCGCCAGAAGATTTTCTTTCACCATCCCGAAGAACTGCGAATAGGTAAGTTCCTGGACGGGCTTCTCGACGCCCTGGTTGAGCGCATTGAAGACATAAAGCATCCCCAGTATTACGAAGAGCCATATAAAGAAATTCCCCGCACCCTTCTGGGGCTTCATTGTTTTTTTTCTGCCGTTTTTATTTTTCATTCTAACCATTCGCTCCTTATGATTTAGGAGAATATCTTATCAGAATATTATTTATCTGGCAAGGTTATTCCCGCCGCGGCGGTAAAAACTGATGAGATTGTCCGATCTGCTTGCCCTGATATTTCCCGGAAGGTCTATGGAGTTGCCTCTCCTGCCGTATTTTATCAAGGCCTCCACTTCTTTCCAGTGCCTGAAGGAGAGTTTCTTCACTTCGCCTCCGGCCTTTTCCAGGGAATCCCTCAGCAGCTCTTTCTGCATAGCCTTGGGCTGGACGATAATGTCTGTCAGCTTGATCTCTACGCCTCCTCTTTTCCGCCGCACGATATCCAGGACGCGCTTCTTCTCGTCCCTTATAAACTCAAAATCCTCCCGGAGGTGTTCCGCAAGGTTGAAGAGGACCCTTTTCAGCCTGGGGTTGTATCTTTCGAGGAACGGCATGATCTCGCTTCTCACGATGTTCCTGAAATATATCGGTTCGCGGTTTGTGCTGTCGATCCTGTAGCGTATCCCGGATCCGTCAAGATACGTTACTATCTCGTCTTTTTCGATCTCGATAAGAGGCCTGATTATTTTAAGATCGCCCTCTTCCCTACCGGGCGATATACCGACGATCCCTTGCAGCGATGCCCCCTTCACCAGGCGCATAAGCACTGTCTCGGCCTGGTCGTCGAGCGTATGCCCGGTAGCTATGACATTGGCGGAAGACTTGGCGGCTGCGTAGTTAAAGAAATCGTACCGGACCTGCCTTGCCAGCTCTTCCGTGGAAAGGGGCTTTACTTTCCTGCCCTTCAGGCTCACCTTCCTGTGGACAAACGCAAGCCCGAGCCGCGACGCGTATTCTTTTACTAACCGTGAGTCGCGCGCGGACTCCTCCCCCCGCAGGCCGTGATCGAGATTGCATACGACGACATCCCGGATGCCGAGCTTCCTCTTCAGGCCAACCAAAAGGTGCAGGAGAAAGATCGAGTCCGGGCCGCCGGATACCGCGGCCAGGACCACATCGCCCGGCCTTACCATCTCGTAATTACGGATGGTCTTCAGCGCTATTTCGAACGGGTTCCTTTTCATAAAAATTATTAGGATATCTTTAGGTGGGAATCTCTAGTAAGCGATCTGACCTTTCGATCTCAAGGCTTCCCGTCGTTCCTCCGGCGTAGCCCATATAGTTTTGCTGGACGACACGGCAACCGTCTTCGCCGGCGGCTTGCCGACTTCCGCTATGGAAACCTTTTCGGCGGCCGCCGCCTCTTGCCTGATCCGATCCCTTGTGGCCGCGCGCTTAGTCTTTATAGCCGCGATCGTCTTGTCGGACGCTTCGCGCTTCTTCTGGGCCTTCTTTACATTCTCATTGATCTGGTCGATAGAGGGGATGGTATTTGCCGGTATTGCGTATCCTGCGGGCGGTTCATCCGAGACCGTCTCCGGCTGCTGCGGAGGCTCGACCGGTGCAGGCGCGCTTACTTTCAATAGCTCGCTGAAAAATATAAAAGCCACCGCTGAAATTATAACAACCGCTATCGCCGCGATTATCGCAAAGTTCCTGATATTCACTTCTCATCTCCTGTTATGTCGTCTCTGACCATGTAACCTTCCGGTAAAGTATCCTGCCGTCAGCATCTTTTGCGGCAGGGAAAGAGACCGGCGAGGCAGAAAGGAGCCGCGGGTCATATTCATAATCCTTTGTATACCCGCTAGCCTTGTCGCCTGAGCCGGTATAGAACGTCCCCATCGCCCCTCTGGTCGACTGTGTTATCCCGCCGTAAAGGACCAGGTCTTCTTTCACGATATAATTGTCTATGACAGAGTCGGCGACCTTAAAAGAGCTATTGATAGCGACTATATATGCATCGACCTCCAAGTCGTTCGGTGCGCTGGCGCTGATGACCACAGAATTACTTGCTACCAAACCGAGCATATCCGAAGACGTCGAGTCGTCGCGCGGATCCGTATTATAGAGGATGTTCCCAACGATATTAATATCATTGGCGCACCCGATCGTTACGGATCCATTTACAGTGCCCTGCACATTTGCGTTCCCGCCGCTGACGTAGATGAGCCCGTTTGCCGGCAGCGCTACATTTGTGATATTGCTGCCGTATTTACCCACATTATAGACGTTCATGGTCCCGTCCGCCAGGAACGTAATATCGGTACGGCCGCCGTATGAATACGCGCTTTGGACTGAAGTGCTTATAGGGGTAAGCATATTTGCGGTTGAAGGCATCTGTATCCCCAGGGCGCCGAGCGTGAGAGATCCCCTGAATTCCGGATTATCGTCCGGAGGACCGCCATGATAATAGTTTATCGAATTGCTTACGCTGGAGACAGGGCCTTCGAATATCGGGTCGCCGAAAATATTGAACTGGTCGTTCGAATGGAGCGGGCCCGTCAGCCTGTCGCGCGATGTAAACCAGACGTTTTCCTGTCCCCACCAGAACAACTGTCCCTCCAGGTTCGTCAAATAGGCAAAACTGGAATATGATCTCTGCGTAACGGTTATGGAAACCTGCCTAGAAATATTTTTATACAGGCCGACCGAGTCTACCCTATACGTCGAAAGAGTACCGACCGCGACCGGCGTCACCGTTGTCGAATATGTTCCGGAATCTCCCCCCACAAGCGCAAAAGGTGTCGGGCCGAGCGTCCCGCCGACCGGAGGATCCTGGCTGCGCATATCCATGAATCTTTGAGCAAGTCCGGCCTCAGCGATGTAATAGGCGCGCATACCCCTGATAATAGTATTTGACATAACGAGGTCATTATAAGAAATGACAAATAGCGCGGCCAGGCTCAGTATCACAAGCATGATTATGACCAGCGCAAAGACCAGTATAAAACCTCTTTTGCTACGCATAATGACACTCACTTTGCTATGTTCCTTAAGTTGACATAAGTCGTCAGGGAGCCGGATGTAACTTTCCCGGAAACCTGTTTTGAAAGTCCTATGTATATGGCCACCGTTTCATGATCCGCATAGCCTGCCGGTTCCCAGAAGCGTAATGTAAGCACGCTGTTGGCGGGCGGAGTATATATGACCTGCTGGTTCGGCGCTTGTGTCGGGCTTTCATAAACTATGCCGCCCGCCGTAAGATAAATACTGCGCGTATTACCGTCGGTGCCTACAAAATCGAGCCTTGTAATGTCCGCTATGGGGGATGTGAACGACGCGCCGGAACGCGTGCCGTATCTTGTACCGCCCTCCTCGAGGCCCCTTATGATCCTGTTGAGGATGCGGTCGACATCCCTCTGCAGTTCCTGCCCGGACATGCCGGAGGCATAGAACCTCTTCGCCATCACGAATACTCCCATAGCCGACGTGAAGAAGATGACGGCTATTACCGCCGCCACCAGGACCTCAGCTATGGTATGCGCTCTTCTGTTCGACATGATAATCCTAATTGGCCTGCTGGTCGCTTGCTATGAATGTGCCCGCGTATTCGCTGACGCTCTTCCTCCTGCCGAAGAAAGACTCGTTCCACGTCAGCTGGACCAGCACCTTTTTATAATATACATTAGGGGTAGTGACCGTCACGGTCTGGGTACCCTTAAGGTCATCAGCGGTAGAATCCGGAGTGCTTTTCGTATCTATGCTTTCATTGTTGGTTACAGTTACGCCGTTAGTGATGGTAGAGAAGGTCTTCCGCCGGGTGGCTTCGATCGTCTGCTGGATCTTATACTGCGCCTGCGCTTTATGTTTTGCCAGAGATCCGCTCGCGGCGCTTATGACCATGATATTGATAGCGGCAAGCCAGACTATCGTCAAAAGGCAGACAGCGACAACGACTTCCGTCAGCGTAAAACCCCTAGAGCGTATGCGTTTTGTGATCATCTATCCTTATCTCTTCCGCTATTTCAAAATTCTTCTGAAAATCCGGATCGCCTGTAAGCTCCGGCGCCTTGAACTGCCCGTCGTGCACGCCCTGAGATATCTTCATCTGGCGGTATCGCGCAAAAGAGCCGTCTTTGACGACCTTCAGGACCGGTTCGCCCAGGACCCCTTCGTTCCGCAAGTCGTTGTATTCCCTGTTCTCCAGGCGCAGGCCCTCTTCGATCGCCGCCAGCAGTGATCTCTTCTGGCCCTGGGCCGGGTTGCCGTCAAACTCCACCAGAAAAATATACTTTCCCGGCGTAGTGGCCTCTATAGTCGCCGAGAAAAATTTTATCAGTACGTTATTTTTTTCGACGGCCCTCAGGACCGCCGCGTTCACCTGGGACTCGTAGATCTTTTCGCCGGTAAGCGATACGGCGTTCATCCCCTTCTGGACAAACTCTATCACAGGTGTCTTATTGAAGAAATCGTCAACCGTAATTATATCATCAATATTGTATCTATACAAGCCCCCCGGCGTAGTAACTACCAGGAAGTATTCCTTCCCGGCTTTCAGCTCATCGCAGAGGAAGAACCTCTTCTCCGGTTTCGCCATGTCCTCTTTTGGGAAAAATTCATAAAAATTCGTCCCGATCGCGAGGATACCGCCCGCGCCGTTATCGCTCATCGGGATCGAACTGCGCGCCTCGGTCGAGAGACAGCCGAAATCCCTTACCGGCACATCTCCGAAATACTGCGGAAGTTCTTTAAGATAAAGCTTAACCGTCCCGCCCTTCCAGCATTCTATGAGAACCAGGTTCGGCCAGAAGTCCTTCGGCAATAAGACCTTCTTCTCTTTAAGGATACCTCTGAGCGCGTTAGCGCGGCGCGGGTTCGGCTTGAGGCGCCTGTTCAAAAGATCCCGTATATCTTCGGGTATGTTGAATTCTTTACTGAGCGAACCTTCTTCGATATCGCGTATTATGGTCTCCTGCCACTGAGGTATCCTCTGGCACAATAAGACTATAGCGCTCGGGTTGAGCGCGGCTATCGTCGATATGTCCGCTTCCATTCCCAGGCGCAATATGCAATAATACCGCGCGGCGTAATCGGTAATGGTAAATACTTCGTACGGTATCGCATACATCTGCCTTATAAATAAAGGCAGATTCTTATACGCATGACCGCTTTCGGCGCCGTAAGGAAGGCCTGATTCCGTGACACCCTCCGTATCCGGGCTTATCATGGCAAGGACCTTGCCTCGCAGGATATCGGGGTGGCCTTTTAAGATATAGTATGCCCAGAGGTCCATCAACTCCGCTTTCTTCCTACGGAAATATCCTGTAACGGGGATATATTTAGGCTTATCGGTAGTGCCGCTCGTGGCGCCGAAGAAGACGGGCTTATCTACGGTAAGGATATTCTCTTCGCCCCGCTTCATCCTTTCCACATAAGGGCGTATCGTCTCACAGTCGTTCAGCGGAACATGCCGCCTGTAATCATCGATGGTCCGTATCCCGGCAAAGTTGTGGCTCTTGCCGTATTCGGTATCTTTATTCCGCCGGAGATATTCAAAAAGGACTTGTTCCTGGGTAACGACCGGATCTTTCGTGGCTTCTTCGAAGGCGCGGGCTTTGGGTTCCAATAATTTTAGTGCGATCTTAGCGATAAATGACATAAATAGTAAGATACTATAATATCATCCAAGAATCAAGAAAGTTTTGATGGTATGCCAGGTCGCGAAGCGACACCTATGTAAAGGGGTAAAGATTCTTAAGAGAAGGGGAAATATTCCCCTTCTCTTATGCTAAGCAATGCTCATTGTCTTCACGAGATACATTTAAGGAAAAGGGATACAGCGAAGCGAACAATGTTATATGAGATTTGTTGTGAGCGAAGCGTCATAAGGGAAAAACTACGTTTTTCCCTTTGACATTTTTGCCGGGGTTGAGGGAATGATAAGGTCCTTCGTCAACCTGTAGTCTAACTGCGGCTTCCTCAGGATCATTTTTGCCTGAGTGAAGTGCAGGCAAAAATGGTAGCGGGGATAGGATTTGAACCTATGACACGCCGGGTATGAGCCGACTGCTCTGCCAGACTGAGCTACCCCGCCACTGTCGTCCCGCCACCACCATAAGATCAAGGGCGGGACTCCTTAAAAAGAAACCCCGATGGTTTCTTTTTGATATTTTTCCCCCTTCCGCAAAGATGTTCTAGTGCGCCGATAAGGGGAAAAATTCTTTTTCCCCTTAATATCCCCTATGCGGTAGGTAAACTTGCGCGTATTATATCACAGGCTTATGGTAAGAGCAACTATGTTTGATGCTGCCATATATCTTGACACTGCAACGCCCTATTTGCTATACTATTATCTGATGGATGTGTTAAGAAGGATCTATAAATGTTCTAATATGGCATCGGTCAATACGGCTGATGCCTTTTTCATCGGAGGAACGCGATGGGCAGCCATAACTGCTTGTACTATGAGTCTCAAGAAAATCTGCTCGAGTTTGTAAGCTATTTTTTTAAGCAGGGTCTGAACACTAATGAGTCGTGCGTATGGGCCGTCCCGCAATCACTCGGAGTCGAGGGCGCGAAGGCAGCTTTGAGCGAGAGGATCGGAGATCTGGATAAATATATAGAAAAAGGCCAGTTTGAACTGCTAAGCCACAACGATTCATATCTCAGGTCTGGGACATTTAACCCGGACGATACCCTGGTGTTTTGGTCTAAAAAAGAGCGGGATGCGCTGAAGAAAGGCTTCAGCGGATTTCGCGCAAGCGGAGATGCTTCCTGGGTCCAGGAAGAAGATTGGGATAGATTGGTTGCCTATGAAACGGCTGTAGACAAATTGGTATCCCGGGCGAATATAGCGGCTCTATGCACTTACCCTATCAAAGATCTCGACATAGCCAAGATGTTCAGTTTGAGTCTTTCCCATAGGTATGTCATCAGGAACAAAGATGGTAAGGTGGATATTTTAACGCGTCACCAGTAGCCGCCTAAGTCTCGTGCATGCTGCCGGTCCTGTATCCTGCCAGGTCCAGCGTCACATATACAAATCCGAGGTTTCGCAGCTTCGAGATTATCCGGCCCCTCGATCTTAAAGCTTTCCCAAGATCATCCTGCAGTAATTCGAGCCGCGCAATACTGCCGTGGATCCTGACCCTCACCTGTTTTAATCCGAGCTTGCGCAAATATGCCTCCGCGGCGCCCACCTTCTTTAAGTCTTTAGCGGTAATGGCTTCACCGAAAGGAAATCGCGACGCAAGACATGCAGACGACGGCTTGTCCCAGGTCGGGAGTTTCAGCATCTTCGAAAGATCCCTGATATCCGCCTTCGTCATTTTGGCTTCAAGGAGAGGGCTCTTTACGCCAAGCTCAAGCGCCGCTTTGCGGCCGTACCTAATATCTTTAAGGTCATCGTAGTTGGTGCCATCAAGGGTATGGGCCATTTTATGCTTTACCCTGATCTCGTCCAGCTTCCCGAAAAGCTCTTTTTTACAGTAGTAGCACCTGTTCACCGGGTTGAACCTGAAATTCTTCAGCTCCAGTTCTCTTGTGCCGATCGTAATATGCCTTGCACCTATTCGCCTGACAATAGCGACGGCTTCCTTATATTCGGAAGCCGGGTATGTCTCTGAGCGCGCGGTAACGGCAAGCACGTTACGCCTGCCCAGCGCATCGACAGCCGCTTTCAGCAAAAATGTGCTGTCGAGCCCGCCTGAGTATGCTATCACCACGCGTTTCAGACTTTTTAAAACAGATCTTAACTTACTGATTTTACTCATCATGTCCTTTAGCAATCATTTTTCGATTCGTAGTAATGTGATATGGCGATGTGGTGAGCCCGCTTCGCCGAGCGAAGCGAGGCGAGCAGGGCGTTAAAAGTTCGAGGCAGCGTACGAGAACTTTTATCGAGCGAAATTTTCACATGGCTGAAAATTTCGCGTCCTAAGCGAACCACTCGGCATATCACATCTAGTCGGTAAGACAGAAAATTATTGCGTTTCCTTTATCCATCCCCCGCCAACCACGACATCGCGGTCATAGAATACCACTGCCTGCCCCGGCGTGGGAGCCGCCTGAGGCTCGTCAAAATCCACACGCACGGAATCTTTGCCCTGCCGATCAACTACGCATGCCGCCTTTTTGCTGTTATATCTGATCATTGCCTTAACCCTTATGGGTTCTTTCAGGCGGTCGATAGAGATCCAGTTCATCCGCCCGGCTACAAGAGACTTCCGCATCACTTCTTCTTTAGGCCCCGCGATCACGCGATTTTTCGCGATATCGATGCCAGTAACGTAAAGCGGCTCTTTATGCGCTATGCCCAGCCCGCGGCGCTGTCCTATGGTATAAAACGGTATCCCTTTATGCCGGCCCAAAACCTTGCCCGCTTTATCCACTATATCCCCGGGCCGTATCTCTACCCCGGTCTTCTTCTTTATATATTCTGCGTAATCGAGATCCCGGACAAAACATATATCCTGGCTCGAGACCGTATTGAAGGCGGGCAGCTTCCTCTTCCTGGCAAGCGTTCTTACTTTTTCTTTTGTAAGTCCGCCCAGCGGGAAGATGGCGCTCTTTAGCTGTTCCTGCGAAAGGTTAAATAAAAAATAAGACTGATCCTTCTCCTTATCCCTGCCCTGTTTCAATAAATATCTGCCGGTCTTTTTATCGTAGCCTACATTAGCGTAGTGGCCCGTGGCAACACCTAAGGCGCCGAGTGACCTGGCCTTCTCTAAGAGTTTCCCGAATTTTATCTTTTCGTTACACACCACGCAGGGGTTGGGCGTAAACCCTTTTAAATATTCGGCGCAGAAATAATCTATCACCTCTCTTTTAAAAACTTCGCTGAAATCTACCACATAATACGGTATCTTAAGTTTTTCGGCCACCGACCTCGCCCTGACGATCGCTTCTAGGCTGCAGCATGATCGGCCCGACGAAGAGCCGCACTCTTCTTTCGGCCACATCCTGAAAGTTACGCCGATAACGTTGCGGCCTTTTCTTTTAAGCAAGTCCGCGGCAACGGATGAATCTACGCCGCCGCTCATCGCGGCAACTACCCGTTCAATTTTTCTTATTGCCATACTGTTCCTTGAATCCTCCGGACAGGCCCGTCTTCAGCTTATTTCCGTCTTTCATTACAAGCAGCGCGTCCAGGCCCAGCGCCTCTGCGGTCTTCAGGCCATCGGCGCCCTGGGCAAGCAGTTCTTTTGCCAGCCGCTCCGCGTCCCCTGCAGTATCGGCGACAACGCTTGCGCTGCCGGTATTATCGCTTACGGTAGCGATCGCTTCGTTCTTCAATCTCAAAAAGGCCAAGACTTTCCCTTTATCCGTCAGATGAGGTATCCACGCCTTCCACATCTCTTCGTCGGTCTTCATGCCGAGCGAATACATCTCCGCGGCCGAATTGACGAACGCATTAGCGATACCGCACTCTTTCAGCGCCGAGACCTCTTTATCTATGGCCAAACCTATCGAGACGCTTGCGCCGTCCGCGGAGGCGGCCTTGACCGCCTTATCGATCGCCCGATGCGCGAGGGCCTCTTCATCGTCCGAGGCAACGGGGATCTGTATCCGTATCTCCGTTCCCATTATAAGTTTTCTATCTTCGACCAGACGGTGTACGCCGCCGGAGGAAGATGCCTGTTGCGCGCATGCGGCAAGGATCGATATTACGGCAATAAGTATGGCTGGGATCTTTAGTATCATTTCAGGTTGGCGAGGACTTTGTCTATGTCCACGTATTTTTCGACCATATCCACGATGATCTTGATCTTATCGGCATCCTGCGGTTTCAGTTTCACAACCATGGAATTTACGCGGGCGGCTATCTTGTAAGTATCTTCTTTTGTTATCAATACGGCTATCCCGGATTTTTCAAGAGCCTCCATGCTCCTCCTGTCCGGCATGATCCCGCCGCTTATGATCACCCCGGATACCTTACAGCCTTTTTTGACCTTGCCGGCGTTTACGCGGCAGATGACCTCTATCATGTCGTCCCGGTCCCCGGGGATTATCATCAGCAGGTTATTCTCCATAAAATCAAGGGCATCTTTCACGTTCATCGCGCCTATCAGAACATTCTCCACCGGGCTATCCATGCTCATGCCCTTGAATAAGATGCTTATCTTCAGCTCCTCCTGTATCTCGCGCATCGTGGGTATATCCAGTATCTTTTGGTAAGGAAGGACGCCGAAGACGTCGAGCCCTTTTTGCGTCAGCCCGGCCTTGACGATGCGGGATATCTTATCGTATTTTTCAGGCAAGACCTTGTTCACTATGACGCCGGCCAGACGGACCCCCTCCCTGTCAAGCGGGGCCTTGTTGAGCATCACTTCGTCTATGGGCTTGCCGACCCCGCCCGAGGATATGAGTATCACGTTCGCGTTCAGTATCATAGCCACCGTCGCATTCGAGAGGTTGAAGACGCTCCCTACGCCCGCATGGCCCGTGCCTTCTATTATGACCAGGTCATTATCCTTGGCAACTTTATCGTATGACTCTTTTATCAGTCCGGCATAGTCTTGATCCGCGCCTTTTTCGATAAAACGTTCCGTAAATCCTTTTTCGATGGCGACGGGCGACATATCTTTGATATTGCACTTTATGCCGAAGACTTCTTCTATCAGGACGGAATCCTCATCGACCTTATAGCCCTGCTCCATGAGATAGCGCTGGCCTATAGGTTTAATAAAACCTATCCGCTCAAAGCGTTTCTTGAACGCGGCTATGAGCCCGAGCGACACTGTCGTCTTTCCGTCGTTTTGCTGCGTCGCGGCTATAAATATCTTCTTCGCCATTAAAACCTGCTCCTTAGTTTAAATTTTTCGGGTCTAAGCCGCTATTGTGAAGGCTTTGTTCTCGGCCTGAAATTTTTCGGGTCCTGCCGCGGCTTCGCCTTTTGTTTTATAGGGCTTTATCCGCGCGCATGCGCGGCTTTTAATATCGGTATTCTTGATTTAATCAGCCTTATTTGAATAACCTGAACAGGCCTTATGCTACGGCAAAGCCGAAAGGTCAAACCCCATCCTACTTCGCCGTGCTACTTTCGTGCACGGCTTCGTAGGGATGGGTCCTTCGAAGCTCAAAGCTGAAAAGCTTTGAGCGAAGTAGACCCACCCCGTAATCGCCCTATTCGACAAAAGG
>JAQURV010000003.1 GCA_029004355.1 Candidatus Omnitrophota bacterium | reverse complement strand
CGGCACTCTCCAAAACAGCTTCAAGGGCCTCAAGGTTAGAGTGTATGTCCGCTATCAGGCCGTATCGCATCGTCAGAACCTTATGTCAAACCCGTCGAATTCACCGGTGGCCCCGCCCCACCCTACGTCGACGTCACGGATATATCCTTTGAATACTTCGCCTATCTTCTGCATAAATTTTTGCAGGTCCGCGTCCCGGCCTTCGCAAAGAACTTCTACTCGGCCGTCGGGCATATTCTTAGCCCACCCGGTCAGGCCTAAAGAGTTCGCCGTTGAGTGGGCAGTATAGCGAAAACCTACGCCCTGGACCGACCCGGAATAGTATAGATGGAGACGTTTATTGATAAGAGTCTTCTTGGTCATAGAAAAGCCCGACCTCATTCCTGCGGAGCGGAATGGTCGGGAAGGCGGGATTCGAACCCGCGACCTCTTGGTCCCGAACCAAGCGCGCTAGCCAGCTGCGCTACTTCCCGTGAAATATGTATTCTCACTAAAAATTTCATCCCAAGGCTCCGACGAATAGGAGGAGCCGGGGGACATCAATGCAATATAATAACATATCATCTAATTACGAGCAAATATAAAAAGCCCCGAGAAATTGATTCCCGGGGCCTCGATAATGATCCGCCAAAATCCGGTCTCTACCAATTCTGTTCTTCGAAGAAAAATTCGGGGTCTGTCATTATAGGCTTGTAATCCGGGGGCAGAGGAAAAGGAAACGTCACTACCTCATATACGCCCGTAAACAGCCTGACGACGATCATGCTGGAGCCTTTAAGGAAGCCCCACGTGCCGGCTGCCATCGGCCCATCGCTAAGGTTTACCCTCGAAACCTGAAGGGGCAGTTCAAAAAGACAGGTACCCATATTGCATAATCCGCGGCCCAGTTTTTTTATCGGGTCATCGCAATATCCCGGAGACGCAAATGTAATAGCAAATAAAAATACTATTAATCCGACCAGAATAGCCCTCTTCGCCATCCGTTACCCCCTTGTTGACTAAGACTATATCATGAATCCCAAGCTCCGTCAAATTTTTCTAAAATCCCACCCGTTTTAAGAATTGTTCGGTCACGCCGCCTTTTTTGTCGAGCGAGCGGAAGCGCGCGAGGTATTTACCGATGATGTCGAATTCTATATTCACCTTATCGCGCTCGCGCCTTGCGGCAAGGTTGGTCATCTTTAAGGTATGCGGTATTATATAGACCTTCAGACTGCCGGCCCCGACTTCTCCGACGGTCAGGCTTATACCGTCTATAGCTACGGATCCTTTCTCGACGGCCAGTTGGCTGAATTCCTGCGGGAAAACTATCGCGATAATGTATTCCCCTCCCGTATTCTCTATATTCTTTACCGTTCCGACGCAATCTACGTGGCCCAGGACAAAGTGCCCGCCAAGCGGACTGCCGGCCCTCAGCGAATCTTCCAGATTCACCCTTTCCCCGCTCTTTATGGACGATAGGGCCGTCCTTCGGACCGTCTCTTCCATTACGTCGAATATCAGGATACCGCCCTTATTTTGAACCAGGGTAAGGCAGGCGCCGTTGACCGACACGCTATCACCCACCGTCGCGTTCCCGGAGATCGTTTCCGAGGAGACTTCCAGTCTATAGACGCTGCCCGACTTCGAAAAGCCGCGCACAATACCCAGTTCTTTTACAAGCCCGGTAAACATTCGGCCTCTATCAAAATATCTTTTTTAAATTTTCATATCCTCATCTTGCTGAAGGTGAGGGCCTCGCTCATCTTTTTTATCCCGGCGCCTTCTACGGACGTCGCGGCATCCCTTCCACCAATTATCTTCGGCGCAATAAAAAACAGGAACTCGTCGACTAGCCTCTTCTCCACCAGGCTTGCCACTATCTCGCCGCCGCCTTCGACGAGGAGATGGCAGATCCCCATCCCGCCCAGTTTCTTCAAGAGGTCCCGCAGGTCGACCCTTCCCGGCTTCGATCCGGCCTTTGTCGTCGCTATTATTACCGGCGATTCATCCATCCTCGAAAAGATCTTTGCGCTCTTAGGTATCTTAAGCGCGCTATCCACGATCACCCTGACCGGCTGTCTTCCTTTTGATAAGTTGCTGAGGAGCAAGGGGTCATCTTTTACGACCGTCCGCGCGCCCACCATTATGGCATCGACCTTCGAACGTAGCCCGTGAACGAATCTCCGGGAATCCGTATCCGTGATCCACCTGGAGTCTCCCGTCTTTGTCGCTATCTTCCCATCAAGAGATTCTGCCATCTTAACGGTCACATAAGGCATCCCGGTGGTTATGAATTTTATAGAAGGTTTATTCAGGTCCCTTGCCTCGTCTTCCAGGATACCGACAACGGTGCCTATGCCTGCCCTATTGAGCTTTCTTATCCCTTTTCCATTATTGACAGGGTTCGGATCCTTCATGCCTACGACCACTTTCCTTATCCCCGCGTCAATGATCGCGTCCGTACACGGCGGCGTCCTGCCAAAATGATCGCACGGCTCTAGAGTAACGTAAAGGACCGCCCCTCTCGCCTTGGCGCCAGCATCGTCCAGCGCGTTGACTTCCGCATGAGGAAGGCCGCATCTCTTATGATACCCCTTACCGACGATCCTGCCGCCTTTGACTATCACCGCTCCGACGGCCGGATTGGGACTTGTCAGGCCTTGAGCTCTTCGCGCGAGGCCGAGGGCCATGCGCATATATCTTTCATCGGGATTCATTGCGTATCTCTTCGGCCTTCGCTTTCAACCGTTCTACCAGTTCATACGGAACCCTCGTCGTGCCTATAAGGACCCTGCCTTTCCCCAGGCCGTGGCAATCGGATCCGCCCGTAGCCAGCAGCCCGTATTGCCGGCAAAGCTCTTCGTAGTGTTTCACAACGCCCGCCTTATGATCCGTATGGTAAACCTCTATACCTTTCAAGCCGTATTCCATCAGTTCCGGGATATATTCATCTTTGTTCATGATGCCGGGATGGGCCAGGACCGGCACACCGCCGGTCTTCAATATCGTCTCTATCGCCTCCCGGGGCGTAAACTTAACGTGGGGAACATAACATGGCTTTTGGAAACCTATATATTTGCCAAATACTTCCCGCAAGCCTTTGACCTTCCCCGTCTTGATCATCGCCTGCGCGAGGTGGAGCCTTCCCACGGCGCCCCTGCCGGCTAATTTAAACACATCCTCGGCGTTTACGTTCACACCAACGGCATTGAGTTTTTCGACCATCTTATAGATGCGGCCAATGCGATCTTTGCGCATATCGTCCAGCTTCGAGCGGAACCACTCGACTTTTGAGCCTATAAAATATCCGAGAATATGGATCTCGGCGTCATGTTTCTCGACGGTAAGCTCTATACCCGGGACCACTTCGATGCCGAAACGGGAGGCTTCCTTCTGGCATGGTTCGATGCCGTCGACACAGTCATGGTCGCATATAGCGATCGCCGACAACCCTTTCTCGTCGGCGGCCACGGCAACTTCTTCCGGCGTGAATGTCGAATCGGAAAAGTTTGTGTGTATATGGAGGTCTGCGTACTTCATTTTATTTTGCTTTCTTCGCGATATCCTTATTTATCTTGTCCAGTATGCCGTTGACGAACTTTCCCGATTCGCTGTCGCCATACCGTTTTGCTATGTCTATCGCTTCGTTTATCGTCACCTTGGGAGGTATCTCATCGATAAAGAGAAGCTCGTAGGCTGCGAACCTGAGGATATTGCGGTCTATCACGGCCATCCTGTTAAGCTGCCAGTTGGTCGCGCTTTCCGATATTAGCTTGTCGATCTCTTTTTGCTTGTTGAATGCGCCCAGAACGAGTGAATTCGCGAATCTCTTTACCTCGGCGTCCTTCTCCTCATTGTCCTTCCAGTATCTATCGATACACTTCTTCGGTTCGTCGCCGGTGATATCGATGGCATACAGTATCTTTAGCGCGTTCTCCCGCGCCTTCGTCCGTTTTCTCATATCTTCTCGTATAGATTCGCCATCTCGATAGCCGAGATCGCGGCATCACGGCCCTTATTGCCATCTTTGGTCCCCGCGCGTTCAATGGCCTGCTCGAGATTATCGGCGGTGATGATGCCGAATATGCACGGCACCCCGGTATCGAGAGAGACTTTTGCCACGCCCTTGGCGGCTTCGCTGGCAACAAACTCAAAATGCGGGGTCGCGCCCCTTATGACCGTCCCGAGGCAGATCACGCCGTCGTACTTCTTCGACTTGGCAAGCTTAAGCGCCGTCACGGGGATCTCGAACGCTCCGGGCACCCATACAACATCCTGATGCGCCTCCTGCGCGCCGTGCCTGGCCAGCGTATCCAGGCTTCCCTCGAGAAGCTTCCCGGATATGAACTCGTTAAAGCGCGATATCACTATCGCGAACTTTTTACCCTTTGCGGACAGATCCGCTTTTATCACATTTGCCATGATATCCCCTTTCTCTTTGTTCAGTTCAAAATCCCAAATCCAAATATTACCAATACTACCAAATAAATCCAAATTTCAAAATTCAAAATGTCTGGGATTTGGAATTTTGGGTTTAGCCATTAGTTACACACTTATCTCGTGCCCCATCTTCTCCTTCTTCGTCCGGAGATATTTCCTGTTCGCGCTGTTTGGGCGGATCACCAGCGGTACGCGCTCCGTTACCCGGAGACCATATCCTTCCAACCCCACGATCTTCTTGGGGTTATTCGTCAGGAGACGTATCTTTTTCAATCCCAGGTCCGCTAAGATCTGGGCGCCTATGCCGTAATCCCTCAAGTCGGCCTTGAACCCGAGTGCCTTGTTCGCCTCGACCGTATCGAGCCCTTTATCCTGAAGCTCATAAGCCTTTAGCTTATTCGCAAGCCCTATCCCCCTGCCTTCCTGCCTCATATAGAGGACTACGCCGTTTGCGGCCCGGCCGATCATCTTCATCGCCGCATGAAGCTGTTCGCCGCAATCGCATCTCTTCGAGCCAAAGACGTCACCGGTCAGGCACTCGGAATGGACCCTGACCAGACTGCCGTCGCGGGCCGGGTTGCCCTTAACAAGCGCCACATGATGATATTTATCGGTAACGGATTCGTAAACAAATACCCGGAAGTCGCCATATGGCGTGGGTATATTTGTCTTCGCCACGACCTTTACAAGTTTTTCCGATCTTCTTCTATATTCTATAAGATTAGCTATTGTGCATATCTTAAGGCCGTGCCTTCCGGAAAATTCCACAAGGTCTTTCAGCCTCGCCATCGAGCCGTCGTCCCTCATTATTTCGCAGATGACTCCGACCGGCTGTACGCCCGACAGCTTCAAGAGGTCGACACAGGCTTCTGTATGCCCGGCCCTAACCAGAACGCCGCCTTCATTGGCACGCAGAGGAAATATGTGGCCCGGCTTCACAAGGTCGGAAGGCTTGGATCTCGGGTTCGCGAGGACATTTATCGTCTTTGCCCTGTCATTAGCGGATATGCCTGTCGTGATGCCGCGGCCTGCATCGCATGATATCGCCCATCCTGTCCTGTAAGGGTCCGGCCTTGTAGCGGCCATAGGATGGAGATCAAGCGAGTCGAGCCTGGCGCCCTCCATAGGTACGCATATTAGGCCGCGGCCGTACCTGGCCATGAAATTTATATCGGACGGCTTGGTGAGAGATCCGGCCATGATAAGGTCGCCCTCGTTTTCACGGTCCTCGTCATCCATGACTATGACCATCCTGCCGCGCGAAATGTCGTCCAGTATCTCAGGGATCGTATTGAGCCGCATAAATAAAAAACCCCGGGGGTTTTCCTCGGGGATAGCAATTAAGACAATACATCTTCATCTTCTTTCATCCCGCCTGCACGGTCGGCGCTTGAATTTCACAAGCTCTGTTCCGGTTTACTACGGAACTCGCGGGCTATACCGCCGGTCGAGGAACCTAGCCTCGCCCCGAAGATCTACCTTATTATACATACTTAAAGAGCCCTGTCAACTATTTTGACATAATGGTTAAATTGTGCTAGTATAATCACAGGCATAATAATCGTAGTCCCTCGGTGCAGAAGTAAAATAATAGCACCTCGGGACGATTTGTTAGAGTAAGGTAACAACAAATCGGAGGATAGCATGAATAAAAAAGTTGCGTTAGTAGTAGCGGCTGCGGTTGCTCTTAACCTCTCGGCCGTTTCATTTGCCGCAGAGAAGAAGGCCGCGACACCTGCCCATACGGAAAAGACTCCGGCGAAGGCACCCGCATCACCCAGGGCAAACTTCGGCATGGTAGCCGGAACGCTCACCGCTATCGATAACAGCGATCCCGCTAACGTCAAAGTCACGGTTAAAAATGATGCGGACGGTTCTACGCGCACCATATCCGTAACCCCATGGACGAACATCACAAAAGTCACCGACATTTCAGAGTTAAAGACCGGCGAACAGGTACGGATGATGACGCGAAAAGTCGAGAATAAAGACGTGGCGATGGGAATAATGTTCGGCAAAGTAAAGACTATGCCGGCGCCGGCTGCCAAGACTACGGCACCGCAAACCGCCCCGGCCGCGCCAAAAGTCAAAAAATAGACAGCGATAGGTTTTATGGAAAAGATCGAAAAAGAGAAGGCCCTTAAGGATGAAATAGAGCGCCTTAACTGGGAGTTCTCTCTCCTGTATGAAATCTCGAACGCGATCAGGACGACATTAAAGCTGGATCAGATACTCTATATAATCCTGACGGCGCTCACCTCCCACGAGGGGCTTGGATTCAACCGTGCCATGCTCTTCCTGGTCAATGAAAAGGAAAATGTCCTCGAGGGCGTGATGGGCATAGGCCCCCATACGGCTGAAGAGGCCGGGAAGATATGGCACTATATAACAGAGAGTAAGATGTCCCTCGATGACTTCATAGCTTCTTACGACACCTTCAAGAGAGACCCTGAATCCAAACTGAATTCGATCGTCAAAGGCATAAAAATACCCCTGAGGGAGGATATGGGCATACTTGTCCTTACCATCCTCGAGGGTATGCCCTTTGAGATAACGACTCAGGAAGCCAAGAAGCTGGTCGATCCAAATATCCAGAAGACCCTCAATACCGATTTCTTCGTAACCGTCCCGCTGAAGGCCAAAGACAAGGTCCTCGGCGCCATACTTGTGGATAATATATTCAATAAAAATCCTATTACGAAATCGGACGTGAAGATGCTCACCATGTTCGCCAACCACGCCGGGCTCGCGATCGAAAATTCGCGTCTTTACGAGGAGACGGTCTATCTATCGAGCATAGACTGGTCGACGAAACTGTGGAATTACGGCAAGTTCCAGCAACGCCTCTCTTACGAACTGGAGAGGTCTAAGATCACGGATACGCGCGTAAGCCTCGTCATGGTCGATGTGGACAATTTCAAGCATTACAACGACACCCTCGGCCACATCAGGGGCGACAATGCCCTCCGGGAGATCGCAGGGGTGCTCCAGTCCAAGTCCCGTAAGGTGGATACCGTCGCCAGGTACGGCGGAGAAGAATTTGTCGTGGTCATGCCCAATACCAACAAGGAGAACGCGCGGCTCTTCGCGGAGAGACTGCGCAGCGAGGTCGAAAAGCTCTTCTTCGAAGAGAGCACCCTGCCTGCCGCGAACCGGCTTACGATAAGCTGCGGGGTCGCATGCTATCCGGACGATACCATAAAGAAGGATGATCTTATCGCGAAGGCCGATATGGCGTTATATGAGGCAAAAGGCGCGGGCAAGAACAGGACCTGCGTTTATTCAAAAGCTATGGGTGATAAAAGATCTGCTTAGGCTTGCTGCGGAGCCGGTGAAACGGCCACTCCGGATATTTCCCTGTTTTCAGCTCTCTTTTTATCGTCAGAAAATTTAACTGAGACTATCTTCGAAATACCCCTCTCCTGCATAGTTATCCCGTACATGACGTCGGCAAGTTCGATCGTCCGCTTATTATGCGTTATTATGATGAACTGTGACATTCTCAGGAAGTCCTTGAGGACGCTGGAGAACCTCGTCACGTTCGACTCATCGAGCGGCGCGTCTATTTCATCCAGGACGCAGAACGGGCTCGGCTTGACCTTAAATATGGCAAATAGGAGAGCCGTCGCGGTCATGGCCTTCTCACCGCCCGAAAGGAGCGTCAGGTTCTGCAGTTTCTTGCCGGGCGGCCTCACTATTATCTCGATACCGCACTCGAGGACATCCTGCTCGTCTATCAGGACAAGCTCGGCCTGGCCCCCGCCGAAGAGCAGGCGGAAGAAACTCTTGAACTCTACCTGTATCTTCTGGAACGTCTCTACGAAAAGGTCCTTCGTCGTCTTATTTATCTTCTGGATGGCCTTATGGAGCGAATCTTTCGCGTTTACGAGATCCTCCTGCTGGTGTACCAAAAAGGCATACCGCTCCTCCAGCTCTTTGTGCTCGTCTATCGCGACAAGGTTTACCGGCCCTAATTTTTCGAGCCTCTCTTTAAGTTCGGTGACCTGCGCCTTAAGCGACTCCCAGTCGATCCCTTCTTCCAGCTCAATATGGATCGTCTCCAGGTCCTCTTTATATGATTGCGCGATCCGTTCCTTCAAGTTCGTCTTCTTAAAACTGAGCTCCGTGAGCTTGACGTCGAGGTCCCTTACCTGGTTCCTCAGCAGCTCGAGCGCCCTCTCTCTTTCTTTCAGCCCCGATTCGGAGGTGCCCAGCTTATCGACTATATCCGCCTTAGTCTTATCGATGGCTGAGGATTCCTCATTAAATACTATTAGGTCTTTCGCAATCACTTCATTCTCGGCCGTCAACTTCACTATCTCGTCTTCCAGGGACTTTACTTTTTCGGCAGACTCCTTAAGAAGGGCCTCTTTGGAATATAGCGTCTCCTCGGATTCGAAGACTATGCCCTCCTGGACCTTGAGACCGTTCTTAACGCTCTCCTCTTCTTTTTCGAGGGCCTGCGCCTCGGTCTTCAGGGTGGCTATCTCGAGCGTACTGGCTTCTCTCGCCTGGCGCTTGCCGGTAATGAGATTATGGGATTCGTCAACGAATGTCTGGGACGCGGCCTTCTCCCTCTCCAGGTTATTGAGTTCGGCGTTCATCGATTCGCCCTTTGCCGTCAATTCGCCGATAGTCTGCTCCGCCTCGTCGAACTCGGAGGCCAGTATCGCCAGCTCGTCTTCAAGTTTGGTCTTGTTCTCTTCCTGGGCGTCTCTTTTGACTTTAATATTCGATAAGGTCATCTCCTCGGCGTGGAGACGCTCTTCGATGGAGCCTATTTCGCCGCCGAGGGCTTTTGCTAAAATCTCCTTATCGTCACGGCTCACCTTGAGAGAAGATATATTCTTTTCGGTCTCCAGGAACTCCGCCTTAAGGTCATCGAGACGGGACCTGCGGCCTATCAGGAGCGTATCACCGCTCTCCGAAATACTGCCGCCCAAGATCTTTCCGTTGTCGAATATAGTCCCCGTCTTTGTCACCACGGTCACGGGATTCGAACCGTCAAAACTCCTGGCATAACTTTCTATAGATTCCGTAAGGAAGGCATTGCCAAAGAGGTGGTTGATGATCGGTTCGTATTTCGGATCCGCCTTTACAAAATCCTTGAGAGGAGCCTGGCCTGCTACCAGACCAGCCCCTGCCGATACCTTGTTCATCCTTCCCAAAGTTTCCAGAGATATAAAACTTGCCTTCCCGAGATTATTCTCTTTTAAGTAATTGAGCATCCGCACGATCTCGTCATCGGTATCCACAATGATGACCTGGGCGGCGTCGCCCAGGAACGTATTTACGGCTTCTTCATAACCGCGCGCGACCTTTATCACATCCGCAAGCACCTGAACTCTGTCGCCTGACGTCGCGAGAAGCCCCTTTACGCCGCGGTTGAATCCCTCGTAGGTCTTGATATTCTCTTCCAGTACCTCTATCTTGGACTTGAGCGCGGCCCTTCTATTCTCCTCTTTCGCCATGGCGCTTTCCAGCGACTTCATCTCTGTGATCGCCGCGTTTTCGCTCGTCCTCTTCTCCTCCAGGGCCGTCCGTATGGCCGATACACGGCCGTCGATCTGATTGAATTCATTCAGGACTTCGCTCAAGGCGTTTTCTATCGTCTCCAGTTCCTTCATGACCGTCTCTTTTTCTACGTGCAGCCGCCTCTCGCGCACACGCCTATTCTGCATATCCGCGCTTATCTTTATGAGTTCGTTCTTTATGTGCGTCTCTTTGGCGAGGAAGTCTACGAGCTGTACCTTGCAGAGCGTAACCCTCTGCTCGGTCTCTTCGATATCTTTGGCCAGGTTGTTCAGGAAGAGCTCTTTTCCCGAAGCGAGCTTCTGCTTGTCGCTCTTCAGCGTCGTGACGACCCTCAGGTCTTCCCTGGCTTTTTCGACGAGCGCCTTCGCGCTCTTTATCTTATCGGCGGCAGACTCTATCTCTTTCCTTACGCCTTCCTGGAAGGCGAGGGCTTCCTCGATCCTCTCCTTATCGATAGAGATCTTCTGGCCGTTCATATCAAGCGAGCCGGACATCGCCTTGTATCTGTCTTTCAATTCGAACATCTTACGATTTACCTCATCGAGCGATGCGCGGTAACCGGAAATAGTCGAGACTACTGCGGCTATTTCGATGTCCAGCTCCTTCTCTCGGGCCTTCGAATCGTTATTCTCGACCGCATGCGTCATCTCCGCGGTCTTCAGGTCTTTGTATTCGGCGAATGACAGCTTGATCTCCATATCTTTGAGGCGGTCGAAATCCACTTTATACCTTTCGGCCTTGCGCGCCTGTCTCTCTATGGAAGATATCTGCCGCTTCACTTCGAGTATAATATCGTTTATGCGCAGCAGGTTCTGTTCTGTCTGTTCAAGTTTTCTTAAAGCCTCTTTCTTTTTGGATTTATACTTCGTGATGCCGCTGGCCTCTTCGAAGACGAAACGCCGGTCTTCGGGGCGCGAAGAGAGTATGAGGTCCATCTTCCCCTGCTCGATAATTGAATAACTTTCCGTACCTATGCCTGTGCCCATGAGCAGTTCCGATATGTCTTTCAACCTGACGGGTGTTTTATTAAGGAGATATTCTGTTTCGCCTGAGCGGAATACGCGGCGGGAAATGGTGACTTCGTCGTAGTCTATCGGGAGAGTCCTGTTCTCGTTCGAGAATGTTAGGGATACTTCGGCAAAATTGATAGGCTCTTTCGTATCGGTGCCGTTAAATATGACGTCCTGCATGTTGGAGGCACGCAGGGATTTTGCGGATTGTTCACCGAGGACCCAGCGGATACTGTCGGCAATATTGGACTTCCCGCAACCGTTTGGGCCGACGATAGCGGTGACGCCGGGCTCGAAATTTATCTTCGTCTTCTCGGCGAACGATTTAAAGCCGATAAGCTCTAATGATTTAAAATGCACTTATATATAATTCGGTTATAAAGATATAATTAGTATGAACGCGTACTAAAACGTATAAAAGTATACCATGAAACCGCGTAAATGGCAAGGAAAGGTAAATAAATTTAATAAAATTTTCTCCTCGGCAACAGAAATGTGGTGTGTCGAGTGGTTCGCAGGGACGCGCAATTTTCACATGGCTGAAAATTGCGCGTCCCTGCGAGGCACGGCCCCGAGAGGGGATGCCTCGCAGAACCGAAAAAGTCCGGGTTGGCAGCTCTTATTGGGAACCGACGCTAGTAAGTCCCCAAGGGCGTTCCGCCAACCCGGCGATAGAAACCTTTTTTTACACCGATGACGCGGCGGCGATCTGCATCGCCCTCCACTCGTCGATATCGGAATAATCTATCGGCCTGATCATCAGTCCGGCCTTCCGTAATTCGGTCATCAGGTCTTTCATCGTCTCGATACGGCTCATGTCGTTATCGGATATGTTCTCCAAGAATGTCTTCGCCGTACCGAGGATCTCGTTCCTGGCCTGGATATTATTGTCATTCTCCGCTTCCTGGCCCTGCACGATGAGTCTGGCCAATATGGCGCGCCCTACTATATCCGGGTAATGCCTTACGGTATCGGTTACCTGACAATCGGTATAAGCGTCCGGCACCAGAGTGGTGTTGGTATTATCGATCTCTTTCTTTAATATCTCGTCGTCGATGAGGCCCTCCGTGCTTGTGCCGGCTATCTTCGGCACGTAGACGACGAAGTGTCTCTTCCTGCCTTCCTTCAGATGCATGCGATAGTTCATGCCGAGCGCCTTTATGATATTTTCTCTCGTCTTCTCGTAATCTATGGTCTTCATGTCGTCCTTGAGGGCGATTACAAATTTCGTGATCGCCTGGTTATCGTCTCTCTCTCCGTAACCTCTCTTAACGAACTCATCGTCCACATCGCTAACGGCTCTCTGGACCTTGGCCTCGTTCATCTTGTCTTTCGGCAGTACGCCCACCAATATCTTCACGATAGCATTGCGCTCCCTGACATAATTGCTCGCCGCGGTGATAGCTTCCCTGCGCTTAAGGATATCATTCGGTTCAGCCGCCTTCACCTCTCCGGCGCGCACTATCTCCACCGATATGCCGACCGGCCCTTCGGGAGTGACCCGGGCCGTGAACGTACCCGTATCCCCTTCGTTTAAGATATCTTCCCTTCCGGCGGTAATAACATAAATAGAATGGAACTCTTTGTCATGCTCGTCATATACAGTAGCTGTGGTGACGAACTCGTGCCCTGCTTTAGGCAGTTTATTCAAGAGATCTCTTATCCTGGTCTTCAACGTATTCACCAATTCGGCAAATTCATCCGTACCTTTCGCGGCCTGGAGGCTTGCCTTCGCGGAGGCCAGTACGTCTATCTCTTTTTGCCCGGCCGCAATCAAGGCGCTTATCTCCGAGCGCCTGACCCCGTATTCGGCGAGCTCCGAAGACAATTGTAATATCTCATCGTTGATCATTTGCTTAGATGCGACTTGCCTGGGCTTCCAATTTTTAAGAAGGAATAGTACGGCGGTCGTAATGTCTCCTATCTGACTTTCGGATCCGGGTTCGTTCGTGCGAAGATATCCGGCAACGGCCTCCCTTATTACCGCCTCGTTTTCCGGCAGACCGACAATATTAGGGAAGGCGGGGCCAAAATCGGCCAATTCCCTCTGCAGGCCTTCATCTATTACATCCGGCATTCCGTTGAATGCAATGATCGCGGAAGCGGTCTCTCTGGCAACCTCCTTCTCTGTCTCTCTTAAGTTTACCTCGCCAGGCAGGGGCTGTGTATTTGTCCAGGCAAGAGCCTTACCATACTGGGAATTCCACTCCTCGACTTCCGGGTTGATTTTCAGCGGCTGCACGCCTGAAGTTGCACCGGCGGCGACAGCGGTCAACTCTTCGGGCGAAAAGACCGGGCTGTTTGCCGGCCGGCTTGCGATGGCGTTCGATATCGCGGTTATCTCAGGGGCGAACATCACGGCCAGATTTTTATCGCCTTCGCCCAATCTTCCCAAAATCTTTGTTATCTTGGCTATATCCTGGATATTCTGGTAATAGATAAAGACTTTGGCAAGCGTCTTAGCCACCTCTTGTCTTCCCCGCGCCAGATCATCAAAATTATCCGCTATATATTTATTAAGTTCATTCCACGAAGCCTCATCAACATTTATGCCCGGCCGGTCCATCATTATCCGCGCGAACCGCAACGGGCACTCCAGATTAAGAAATGGGGTTACGGGACCTTCAAAGCTTACGGGAGTAAGGCGCAGGATCTTCTCTCTGCTATCTCTGACATAGGCGCCGCGCTCGTCCGCATCATCCCTGACTGTCCATTGGCCGTTTTGATCGCGGTACGTAAGCATCCGTTCGATAGTCACGCCGCGGATATCCACAAACCTGTCGTATGGATTTGGAGTAAGGTACCAATAGCCCGTCCTCTCGCTCGGGGAGTAATTTGCGATATCCATCTTAAGGTGCGGTCCTTTTTCGCCGAACTTTTCGCGGACCTCTTTGGCAAATGCTTCCACCTCGACTATCTTCTCATCCACTCCTCTGGTTCCGGCCATACCGGGCCGGAACTGGACCACGACGTCTATGTCGGAATACTGAGGTGCAGGATTATCCCCGGAGATCATCCGGCGGGCCGTTCCGCCCGCAAAAGATAACACCAGATTATGCCGCGCGGCTATCCTCTCTATCTCTTCCAGATCCTCATGAACAGTTATCTGCATCTCCGCCCCATCCGGGCCAATCGCTCTGACAGAAGAGACTCCCGGCGTAAAAGCCGTTGCATACGATACCGCGGACGGCGCTGACGGCGCGACAGCTATTGCGGTAGTGACCGGGTTCGGCAGTTTCATCTCAAAAGAAGTCCAGCCGTTTTCCGATCTATACGATAATTCTCCTTTTATGTTATCGATCTTGACGCCTTCGACCGAATCCCGGACCCCGGGCAGACCGACCTCTCCGCCGATCAGGCGTGACGGCGATTCTTTGTGAGCCAGTATCTTTTCGAAACCTACCTGATCGACCATGGCGCTGCTTACTCTCTTCTCCAGATCTTCGTTAAGCTCCGCATTATTCGCTACAACCACCCGAATATATCCATCCGGGGTCTCATAACAAACAAGCGTGACCCGCGTCTTATCATTACTTATATTCCTGGCTCCTTCAATAAACGCTTCTTCTTCTGCCGTAAGTTTGCCCTTTTTGTCTAAATTTTCTAGAGGACCAAACGCGTCCGATGCCAGCCTGGACTCTATGGCTTTACGGCCGTTCGTAACCAACTCAACGCAAGACCATACCAGCAATGTCGCCCATTCATGGCCAAAATTTTGTTCAAAGTAGGCCTCGAGAGGTCTTATGGCTTCTTTTGCATCACCTTTAGCTGTGAATGCTTGGGTAAATATAACTTTTGCTCCTTCCGGGATAGCAAATGGTTCGGTCGCTATAAAAGACTGCGTCTCCATAGCAGCAGAGAGTCTCGCCGCGGCGGCAGTCATAGCCTGGTCTCTCACCGCGACCACGACGCCCTCCCCTTCATTTAACTTGGCGAGCGCGGCTTGAGTTTCGGCTTCTTTTAATGTGGCATATCTTTGCGCGACCAGATCCTGCAGGCCCTGGTCGGTTTCGTTATCTTTGGCCAACTGATGGAGGAGGGCGATCTCTTGTGTGGCGCTTATTCCGCCTGCTACTCCGAGGAATGCGATGAATTCGTGGGTAAGCGCAACAGCGCTATTCGGTCCCGCTCTTATGATAATATAGAACTTGCCGTCTTTACCTCTCACCACTACGCCGTCATCATCTATAGGATTACCTCCCAGGTCGGTCAAGCCTCCGGCTATGATCCTTACCTCTGCCTGAGCGTCGCCTAACGTAACCCTGCCTCCTCTAACTTGCCATTTACCGCCCGGGCCGAAAGCAAAATCTTCGGGCGTATCGCTTGGAGCGAATGACAGGCTGACGGCCTTACCTATATTAGCCGCTCCACCCGCTCCCGCGACGATCCTGCCTTCTCCGCCCTGCGCTTGCGCAGGCATCACAGGGATCGTTCCCAGTATAGCCGCAGCCGTCTCCCTGCTTTCACTGCCGGGACGGCCGATCTCTTTTAAGAGCGCCTCGCGGTCCAACCCTTTATATGATTCCACAAATCCTGTCAGGAAAGCTGTCCACAGATCGTTCCTTAACGCTTCCCTGCCGCCTTTATACGTCAGTTCTATACGCCTCGACATCGGATGCTTATCGATAATCGCTTCCAGGGAGGTAAGCACTTCGCCGGCTAAATATAATATTTTACTCGGCGGTATTCCTTTCAGGTCCTCTGCATCGATTATCTTTACGGTCGGAAATAGTTCTGAATCGTCGGCCACAAAGTTATCCGGCCTGGCGTCAGTAATAAATCTTCCGGTTGTTGTATAAACTTCGCCGAAGCAGGAACCGAAATCTTTCATTACCGCTAATAAAGAATCGATATTATCGGGCGTAAGATCCGCCGATAAGCGCTTTTGCAAAATTTTATACAGGTCCGTCCCCGGTATATACTCCTTAAAAATAACCCTGTAATTGATCTGGCCTATTCTGAACCCGCGCATGGCAAACGGCTTCTGGAAACGGTTCTCATGACCTTTAGGCAGAGATTTTTCAACTTCTTTTAAGTTCTTATATTCCTGCTCTGTCCGCAGATAGTCGTCTTCCTCCTCCGGATCGTAATTTGTGCTGGCTGTAAAATGGAATTTTCGGCTCGTAGTTTCTATAATGATATGGTTGACATACCGGAAACCGCCCTTGCCGAGTTGGCGGACCTCAACCGGTCTTCTCTCAAGGATTATATCCAGGACCTCCTGCGGCTTTACCGAACATCCGTCCAGCACCTCTTCAATAGCCGCGGCGCCACCCGGTTCCTGCCGCATGAACAGAGCGGATATATTATTCTGCACGGATTGATCCGAAGTATCGAAATCGCCTATCAACAGCACCCGGTCCATCAATGCCCCCGCCACCGTCCATTTGATCGGCGGTTTCTGCCCGCGGGCGACTAACCAGCTCTCCAGCTTCTTTTCAGGTAGTTTAACGGCGCCTTTTTCTTCGGCAGGCAGCATCGCTTCGGCGGCTCCGGCAGTGAGCGGCGCTGCAGTAGTAACACTTGCGGTCCCAAGCTCCTTGTTCGCGGCTTCCCACGCAGCCGGGTTTTGTATCTTCAGCGCTGCCATAACTGCACTCCGCCTGTCCGCATCTATGGCGCCGAGGTCGCTTATCAGGTTACGCCACGCATTTTCATACATCGGCCCTCTATTCCTGTATTCCCATGCCACTACAAGCGATGTTGCGGCGTCATCGAACATGCCGCCGTCCACCATAGGGATGAAGTTGCCGCCCATATCCGCGGGCGGAGCCTTGACACTTTGCGCCTTTTTCTTCGGCCGCAGCGCCTTGTCGAATAACTGCTTGCCTTTGCCGAAACATGTCAGGATAGACATGAAATCTTTGTCAACCTTTATGCCGGAATCTTCCAGCAGCTTAAAGATATCTACTATCTGTTTCGCTATATTCTCATCGGAAGAGACTATCGCGCTTATGCCGCGCTCCAGTCCGGGTAAGCCGCTCCCGGCTATCTTACTCACAAACTTGAGCGCCTTTGCATTGTCGCTATCGTAAAGCGCAGTCATGAGATGATACAATTTATACCTGTTCGCGATCGATATCGATGCCGCGGATCCTGCATCGATAAAAAATATTGTACCGGTCGCGTCATCGATAAATATGTTACCGAGGTGAGGATCCGCGTGGTAGAAACCATCTATAAATATCTGCCTCAAGAGCTCTCTTGCGGCGGCTATCAGCCCGTCTTCGTCCCTCTCGGTGATCGACCGGCCCCTTGCGGCCTCTTCCATTATTAAAGTATTGTTCTCCACTTTGTATATTGCCGGCACCGTAAAATTATATTTCTTGCGTGGCGTTTTAAACATCCCGGATATCTTGAATTCCGCGATCCTGTTGAGCGTCCTCTTTGCCAGTGACAACCGCGGTTTTAAACTGTCGGCCAGCCTGTTCTGGTTGGCCACCTCCCGCGAGAAGTTCATCTCTTCGCGTATCAGTTCGGATATGCGGTCGGCCAGCTGTTCCGGTATCTTTATCTTCCTGGCTTCCAGGGCGCTCCTCACGGCAGGGTCGGATATGATACTGCGCAGGAACGCTATGTCCTGCTCCATCCTCTTCTCGACATCGGGCCTCTTCATCTTTATCACAACGCGCCTGCCGTCTTTTAAAACAGCCGTATAAACGACCTTTACGGATGCCCTGCCTATACACTGCAATATCTCTTTCACGGGGCTCCTGTCAAAACTTCCGTAAATCTTCGCTATCATATCGAATATTATGTCTTTACTGAGCGGCGCCGCGCGGTCCCTAAGCTCTGCCAATTCCTTCCTTATATCCTGAGGAACATCTTCGTTGGAGGAGAGGAACTGTCCCATCTTTGCCCCTACGAGCCCCAGCGATGAGAGGAATATCCTTACGGCCCGGCCCCTGACAGACCCTTCGGTAACTTCCCTTTCTTTTGAATAATTTTTCAATAGCGCGGAGACTATCTCGAATTTGCGGTCGGGATCGGCCTTGCTGAACGTCATATCATATACCGCCTTCATCAGCCTGTCGGTCTCTCCGGGCATTATCTTTTCATATAATGCGACAAAGAACCTGTCGTTCGCATCCTGATCGAAGAATATGCCCTTCTCTCCTATGAGTATCTTCTCCAGGAATTCGTCCATAAAACTTTCGCCGATATTCTCGTAATGGCCGACGGATTTTTTTGCCAGCATATCGCGCAGAACATCCAGGTTGATATTGTATTCGTGCTCGAACCGCTTGATAAAGAAAGGTTTTTCGTTCGTCATCCTGAAGACCCACAAGAGAAATTCCAGCTTATCCTGAGGCTTCTGCTCGGCCAGATAGGCGTCGAAAGCCGTGCCGCCGAAGACAGAAACCGCCTGCGCCTTTCGCCTTATGTTCTCCGGTGCCCTTAACAGATATCTGCGTACTCTTTTGACGTCATCGGGATGAGTAGCTTTTTCATCTATAAGCTGCAGTAATATGTCGTCTCTGGTAAGCGATAACCTGGGGAAATATCTGCGTATCATCTTAAGCTCTTTATCGAGAGTGTCGAAATCTTGCGGCGCCTCCAGCCTCCTCTTCTCAAAAGCCAGCAGGGCATACTTTTCTTTAAGGTCCCTGTTGTTGAACTTAGGAAGCACACTGTCTATATCGGAGTACGTTATGGTACCTTTGTTCTTTTCCAAAAGCTCTGCCAGGAGACGGTCCCTGGTATTCGAACGTCTTCCAAAGAATGTCTTCGTTATCATATCCAGCTTCCGGGCAAAGGTGAGACTGCGCGACCCTATAAGGTTATCAAGTATATATTTTTCACCCAGGAGTCCCGTAAAGATGTCCATCTGGGACAACGGCCCGCCAAATTCGGCATATTCCGCGGGATAGTACCTGGCGGCGTCTCTCCTGTACTCGGATTCGATCCTGCGTTTTTCATCGTCTTCGACCTCGCCGGCCATTTTAGCCGCAGGGAAGTTTAGCCATGCCATCTCGGAGTCTGGCACCATGTTCGGCAGGATACGGCTCAAGAACCTCAATACCGTTTTCTTCTTTTCGACGTCGAGCCGGTCGATCGCGCCTTGCATGTAAGAAAGCTCGAAGATGCGGGAACGGTCCAGCCGGACACCGCATTCCCGGGCCATGACTTTCTCTGCAAAAAGTATGTAGAGCGCGAAATTCCTGTAAACGGATGGAGGCAGCCTGGAAAGGAGCTCGTTTAACAGGGCACCCGAATCCTTATCCGACAAAAGTATGTAGTCGAAAATTCCGGCTAACGATGCGGCGTCTTCACCGCTCATCAACACCCTGTTCACGCCCCTGCCTCTTTCGACAGGGGTCCTTAAGTAGGCTGTGTCCAGCGAAGAACTCATTACTGAAAAATCACTGAACTCTCCTTCGAACCTCCCGAACCGCGTCTTCTCATCCGAGTCGTAACCGTGATATCTCATCTGGTCCCTATCGAGCGCCGCGCCGTCAGCATACAGGAAGAGCGCGAACGGCAATGTATATTTGTTCCACCTTTCGTCCTTCTTGTAATTCTCAGCCTCTTCATATCGTGCCTCAATGCCGTCTCTCTTTGACATGAGCATATTATAAAAAGCTTCTACGTCGCGATGTGTAAGCGCCGGACCACGACCGTTACTGGCCCGTCCCTGGATATATCCGAATTCCTCCCTTATATCCCTGAAGCCAAGCACGCCGCCCAAATTATAAAAATATATCAGCGTCTTTATGTCGTCACTCACATCCTGGGGAATAGCAGGGTCTGTAGCAAGCCTGGCCTTTAACGGCTTCAGCCACTTTATCGCATCATACAACTCGTTATAAACGGCCTCCACGCTTCCTCCAGCTACTGCAGATATGCCTCCTGCTGAACGGAGCCTGCCGAACTTGCCGGGGCGCTCATATATCCTGCCGATGCCGTTCCTTATGACAAAACCGCTCATTTTCGACAGCACATACTCGTATAGATCGAGCATCGCCTCATCAGACAGGTCGTACCTGGCCTTTAAGTTTTTAAGCGCAGCCATAAGCATATTAATACGGAACATTTGCTGGTTTTCGCCTATCCTGACTTCTGAAAAGATGGCATGCTTGGTAAAATATGGCGACGAAAAGAGCGCGTCTATATCGGCCCGGGGGTCTCGTCCCATGCCCGGCAGGATATCTATAAAGGAGGGGTTCCTTGCCATCTGATGAAAGAAGTAATCCCTGTAATCGTTCGCTTTTTCGCCGTCCCCTTTATTTACCCATTCCATGATCTTGATCTTGTTCTCGAGGGTCGCATTTTTCATGAATCCACAGAGCGCGCTTACGGCCGCTTCACCTGTGCCGTAAGAACCTTTCAGGTCCTCTATCAATAAAAATATCTTATCAAGGTCCGCGTCGGAGACCGTCTTTCCGCCCTTCACCTGCTCATTCAAAATATTAAGGAAAGCGAGGATCATAGATTCAAATGCGCTCTCTATGTCCCGCGATAACATCGCGGAGTTATAGGCATCTCCCTCCGCGCGCCGCATCCTGAACAAATCTATTAGTTCTATCAACTCCGAGAGATTAATATCCCTCTTCGATCTGGCAAGCTTTTCGATGTAGGACTTTAGCGCGGCGCTTGTCGCGCTTGTGATAGCGGCGTAATTGATGTCCGTACGCTCTTTCATCTCCCTGCCGTATATGTCAAATTTCATGGATCTTGGCATCTCGATACTGAAAAATTTAATTATCTCCGACATAGGCGCCGAGGCAAATAATAACTCCAGTTCCTGATAAACGCCTTCCGCCGCCTCATACCAACCGCGCACATGGCTCGGTCCCATTATCTGCGCCATATCCTGTTTTATCGTAGTGAAGAGGGCTTTGTAGAACTCTTTATGCATACTTTCCTTTACATCGAATTTGCTGAAGAATAACTGCAGGGCTATAGCTACATTAACGCCGGTTTGGTGCTGAATGGCTACCATCAATGCGAAGATGAATTCCTCTCTCGTCCCGGCATTCCTCAAACATTCAATGGCTTGAGTGACGGTACTGCACGCGGCGACCTCTTCCTGGAATCGCCTTATCTTTGACCGGTTGTTGAGAGCCTCGCCCCGGGCATCTGTGGAAAACATCTTCGCTTTATTGAAGAAATTGAGCCAGAAATACTTACGGCTTGAACGTATGATCTTCCTGAGCCGGTCGATCGTCGGCGGGTGGGATAGAAAACCGAAATACCGCGCGAACGGCTTCTTCTTTTCGCCCCTCTCAAGGAGCTTGTCAAAGAAAAAGCCGGCATCTCTTACGCTGTATCCCGCCTTATCCATAAGTTCAAGCGCAAGGTCGGCATCGTACTCTTTAATAGGTTGATCCAGCAAAGAGTAGAAGGGGTCAAGAGTCTTGCCCTCTACGCAATCGTCTATCCATTGCGCCACATGGCGTATTTCGTGGGCAAGGACAAATGCCAACGCGTCTTTAGACCCTCCCCCCTCAAGGATAAACTTTATAAGGCCTATATTTACGCCGATAGTATTGCCGTAGTTAACAGCAAAAGCATTCTCGGACGTAGAGTCCATAAGGAAGAGATTGAAATTGGCGGGGTTGAATCCGTACGCCCGGAGAAGATCGTCGATTATCTCTTTCGTTTCGGCGTAAAGGTTGGCGAATTGCGGATCGTTCGGGTCAACTACGATCTCTTCGGCGGCCATCTTTTGCAGTCTTACACGGTTCCTCTCTACCAATTGCGATATCTCAACCAGTCTCTCATTTACGATCTTCGCCTTTGCCGGGTTCTTCCTTTCCCACTCACCCATCCTGTCAAAGTCTATTCCCAGCCTGTCCGCTATCAGCCGCTTTCGCGTTTCAGTTGTTACTATGGGTATATCGATTACCCCTTTTCTTGGCGCAACGGACGGCGCTTTGCGGGACGCAGCAGGTTTCGCTATAGGCAGCATCGCTCCCAACATCGTTGCGCCGGCGCCTACTGCTGCGGTACCGCTAAAGAGCGGCATCAACATATATGTTAATATCGGTATGGCGGGAATAGTGCCGTATAAGGTCAGGCCGATAAGGATCGATGACCCGATAAGCATGGACCCGCCTGTTATGATTTTCATGCCTGGAGAAAGTGAATTCCACCGATTATTGAGGCCGGAGCGCAGTCTGACAAATAGGCCGGCATTTACCGTTTCCGGCTTCGCTATGGCGGGCGGCGCCGCAGGCTGAGAAAGACCGGGCAGATTGATATGCCGGTGAGTGATCATTAGCCCTACAAGCGCTATAAGGCCAAGGATCGGATTAGTTATAAGAAGGTAGGCTGCGCCGAACACACCGGCCGTAAGCGACAGGACCTTCGGATCAAGAGCCCTGGTACGATTCGGAAGATTATAAGTGATCGCGGCAACGGCTGAAATTATATATTCAACGTAACCCTCCAGCCCCGCCAGCGGCAGCATAGGCAGCATTGTCCATACCGATCCCGCCACAAATATAGCAATACCCGCCTCCCTCAACCATGCATTCTGTGTCCATTCCCCGTCATCGGGGAACCATGACACAACGTTGGGCTCCTGCGCCGGCGCGGCGAGTTCAGGCTCGGCTGCAACAGCAGATGGCGCGCTGATTATGGCGGGGATAGTCTTGATGCCGGCGGCTCTTGCAACAGCCAGTAAACTAGCGTCGCCGTTCAGCAGGAATTGACCGGGAGATGTTTCAGTCAAGTTAACGGGATGCTCGCTAAGGTATCCTTCCAGTTTTCCTTTATTCAAAACGGCAGTGGCAATTAACGCTCTTTCCTGTAGTTCGGGACGGTTTGCCGCATTTGTCATTCGCGAGACATTTATATTGAGCGGCAGACTGAGTAAAAATTTAGCTATACCTATAAAAGTGGTTTCCGAAGAAGTGATCCTGCCGACATCAACCAATGGCGCAGCCCCCGGAGCTTTGGCCGCATCGACCCGCGGAAGATCAAACTCCCGGATCTCTTCCGCGCTCAATTCCACTACGTTCAGCCCCCTGACTATGACGACTTCTTTCAGCCCGTCAACGTCCTGCCTGAAGAGCACCACTCTTTCATTCTTGCCCACGGCTTCCAATAACCAGGCTTGCCGCTGGTACTGCTTCCTTATCGACATCCCCTCAACATCTACGCCAAGAGCGTTCCAGATGCTCGCTACTGCAAGAGACGAGCCGAGGACAGTTGTGATCCGATTATCCAGAGTATCCTGCTTCCCGGCCAAGAGCCCATAGTACGGGCATTCGTAGCCCTCGGAGGTTTTGAAGTTGGGGACCAGGGAGATGTATGCAATATTCTTCTCCCTTAACTGTTCGCACAGGTTCTCGGTATGAAAGCCTCCGGTAATTATGATGGCGGACTTCTTGACCTTCATCTTTTTCAGGAATACCTCGTCACGTTTGAACGAGTAGAGATAGAACTTCGAGATATCCGCGCGATATCCGTCCAGCCTGGTAATGCCATCGTCCAGCTTTGCGTTAATATTGCAAAGCGGCGCTTCGCGGTTTATGAAGGAGATGTAATTTTTCATGGCAAAAGCGGCTTCGTTACTTTTGTAGTATTGATAATCGGCCCTCGTCAGGGAGATATTAAAGATGTTCTTGAGTATGGCAAGATTCCTGGATAGCCTGTCGAGTTCCCGCTCCTTTTCGTTCCGGATAAGGCAATCGCGGATCTTGTTCTCAAGCGCGGCGACTTCATCGATTATCTTAGCCTTGTCGACAGCGGCATAAGACGATATATATACTATATATTTTTCGAGATCCGGGAAATTTTCGACCGAAAGACCAGCCTCTTTCGACTTATTTACGAGATAGCGGTAGAATTCCCCTTGCGAGATCCGTTCCCCCTTGAATTCCACGGTCTTTTCAACCAGCTCTTTTAAGCCGTTCTTCGAGAGCTTCTTGCCCAGCATATCGATAAGCCGGTCGCGTTCGTTATTGGCCTTATTAAAATCGATCCCGCTCTCTTCTTTCAACGCCTGGTTCAGGAGAAAGATATTCGGGAACGCCTTTATGTCTATAAGCTTATCCTTCGAATTGGCCGCTAAATAGTTCAAATAATCCTTGAACTCAATATTCCCGGCCTTATATTGATTATATTTTAAGTCAAGCTCTAGAAGATCCTTAGGGTAGATCTTCATCTTAAGACTAGTAAGCATGTAATTTAAATTTTTGAGGAGTTTATCGGTATCGTCTTTATATTCGAGCGAATCGCGGTATACTTTAAGGTTCTCCATGTAAAGCTTAGGGTCTTCTACGCCCCAGAGGCTCACTTTTTCCGGATTATTCGCGGCAAAGTATTCGGCGCCGCTCACAACGCCCTCTTTGACAAAATGGTCGGCAATACGCTCGCGCGCTTCCTTGTCATCTATGCTCGTGAATGTCGAGAGATCATACTCCCTGGCGCCACCCTCCAGGTTCACTTCGCTTATGCCATATTCTTTGGTCAGGTATTCCAGAATGGCGGCGATCGTATGCTGGGCATAGTAGTTACAGTGGGCATCCTGGATATGTATGACGGTCTGCCGGACGGCGGCCGAACCGGAGGGAGACCATGAATCTTTGACGGTCCCCAAGGATTGAGGAAGGTTAAAAGTCTCTACGTTAAGTTCCTTAAAAATGCCCGGGCTGACAGGACTGACAGCTCTATCAGAGCCGACGCTAGTAAGCTCTGAGGGCGTTCTGCCAGCCCAAGCAATATCATAAGATACCGTATTAAACAAAAAAGCCACCACGGTGATAAGAGATACTACCACCTTGAATGGCTTTCGTGAAATTAGCCGTACATAACTATCAGATCTAGCGTCTAACATATCTAATAGCACCTTTTTAAAGATTTTTAAAAACATCCGAAAAAATATACCTGTCGAACGTATAGGTTCTGACAAGTATATTTATTCCTAGCGTCTACAATATAAGTTTACCCTATAATATCAATATTGACAAGGGCGCAAAACAAGCTTTTGGATAGCTTAACAAATTTGCCTGCCAGCCAAATTTTTACGGGGATTCCAGCTGATTCAAACCTAAAACTCGTTATGTTCGCGCAACCACCTAAAAAGGTGGCAAGAAAAATGTTTCCCCAACCTTCTCTAGCTATAGTCGGGGGCCGTTTTTCTTCTCACAAAAAACCTAACATTTTTATTGCGCTCACATAACTTGAGTTTTAGGTTTTAACCAACCACTTTACTCAAAAAATTTGTCCTCGTATGCTACCGAAAGAAATAATTTTTCGATGGCTGTAAGAATGTGGTGTGGCGATGTGGTGAGCCCGCTTCGCCGAGCGAAGCGAGGCGAGCAGGGCGTTAAAAGTTCGAGGCAGCGTACGAGAACTTTTATCGAGCGAAATTTTCACATGGCTGAAAATTTCGCGTCCCTGCGAACCACTCGACACAGCACATTCTTATGCTTATCGAAAAATTATTTTTTGAGGACTTTTTTGAATTCTTTGGTTAGCGCGGGGACGATCTCGAATAGGTCGCCCACTATACCATAGGTGGCGACTTTGAAGATGGGGGCGTCGGGGTCTTTGTTTATGGCCACTATGACTTTTGACGACTGCATACCTATCAAATGCTGTATCTGGCCGCTTATGCCGCAGGCTATGTAGAGTTTCGGGCATACGGTCTTGCCCGTCTGGCCTACCTGGTGCGAATACGGTATCCAGCCGGCGTCCACTGTGGCACGCGAAGCGCCGACCGCAGCGCCAAGGACTTTGGCGAGCTCTTTTATGATGCTGAAGTTTTCCGGTCCGCCTATCCCCCTGCCGCCCGATACTATGATGTCGGCTTCGGCAAGGTTCACCGTCTCTTCGATCTCCTCGACTATATCGAGAAGCGTGGTGCGTGACTTTAAAAGGTCCGCGGGATATTTCTTCCGGATAACCTCCGCCTTGTGGCCCTTGTGGATCTCGGCTTCTTTCATCACCTTGTGCCGGACAGTCGACATCTGGGGCCTGTGGTTCGGCGTTATGATAGTTGCCATGATATTCCCGCCGAATGCGGGGCGCGTCTGGAGGAGGAGCCTCTCTTTCTCGTCTATGTCGAGTCCCGTGCAGTCAGCGGTGAGACCCGCGTCTATCTTCACCGCAACGCGCGACACAAGGCTCCTGCCTATAGTCGTAGCGCCGCATAACAGCACTTCCGGCTTATATTCTTTTACGAGCTCTACAAGGACATTTGTGTAAGGATCGTCCTGGTAAGATTTAAGCTCAGGCGCATCTATGATGTAAATTTTGTCGGCGCCGCGGTGCGAAAGATCTTCTATCTTCGGCTCTATCTCATGGCCCAGTATCACGGCGCAGAGTTTCACGCCAAGTTTCTTGGCAAGCTTCTTCCCTTCGCCGAGCAGTTCGAACGATATCGTCTGAATGACACCCTTCTTCTGCTCACAAAAGACCCAGACATCCTTATAAATGGAGAGGTCCCGTTTCGCGGCGGCTTCTTTATTGAGCTTGATCGCCTTGAATTTGCATACCGGTACGCATGCGCCGCATAAGTTGCATTTTCCCATGTCGATCACGGCCTTCTTATTGGCGATGTGGATCGCGCCGAAGGGACATGCCTTCACGCATAGCGTGCAACCGGTGCATTTATCGAGAAGTATCTGTATTGAGCTTGCCATATCAGATCACTATATCTTTTAATAATTCGACCAATTCTTTCGCCACATCAGAGGTGTCACCCTTTAACATCTCGCCGCCTTTTCTGGGCGTAGGCGTAAATATCTTGACGACCCTCGTCGGGGAACCGTCAAGTCCGAGCGACTTGGGCTCAGCTTTTATATCCTCGGCCGTCCACTTGACGATCTTGGCCGACTTTGCCTTCATCATGCCCTTTAAGGAAGGGATCCGGGGCGTATTGATCTCTTTGACTACGGTAAAGAGGCACGGAAGCGGCGCCTCCACGACATCATACCCTTCTTCGGTCATACGCTCTACCTTCGCCTTATTGCCGGAGATATCCTCTATCTTCTTGACATAAGTAACCTGCGGAATGTCCAGGTGCGTCGATATGCCGGGGCCGACCTGGGCCGTATCGCCATCCGAGGCCTGTTTCCCGCAAAGGATGACATCGAATAATCCGATCTTCTTTATCGCGGATGAGAGCGTGTAACTGGTCGCCCATGTATCGGAGCCCGCGAACTTCCTGTCGCTTACGAGTATCGCCTCGTCGCAGCCCAGAGAAACAGCCTCTTTGAGCGCATTCTCGGCCTGCGGCGGCCCCATCGTTACGACCGTGACCTTGCCGCCGAACCGCTCTTTCAGACGGACACCCTCCTCGATAGCGTAACAATCGAACGGGTTTATGACGCTCTCTACGCCGTCGCGTATCAGCGTATTCGTGACCGGATCGATCTTGACGTCGGTAGTATTGGGGACCTGTTTTATGCAGACAATTATATTCATTCGCCCTTAATGCTCTCTTTGATCAGGTTGAGCGCGATGACATTGCGCTGGACCTGGTTTGTGCCTTCATATATCTGGGTGATCTTCGCGTCGCGCATATATTTCTCGATCGGATAATCTCTCATATATCCGTACCCGCCGAATATCTGGATCGCGTCGACAGTTACCTTCATCGCGACATCCGAAGCGAACATCTTTGCCATCGCCGATTCTTTCGCGACGGACTTTGCTCCGGAGTCAACCATCCTCGCGGTCGCGTATACGAGCGCGCGCGCCGCTTCGGTCTGGGTCGCCATATCCGCGAGCATGTGCTGGATCGCCTGGAAACTCGATATCGGCTGTCCGAACTGGACGCGCTTCCTCGCGTACTCGACAGCGTGGTCGATGGCTCCCTGCGCTATCCCCAGCGCCTGTGCCGCAACTCCCGGGCGTGAATTATCGAAAGTCTTCATCGCAACGATAAAGCCCATCCCCTCCTTGGAGATCAGGTTCGCCTTCGGGATCCTGCAATCGGTAAATATGACCTCGCGGGTAGCCGAGGCGCGGATCCCCAGCTTCTTCTCTTTCTTGCCGAAGTCGATGCCCTTCATACCTTTTTCAACTATAAAGGCGCTTGCCCCGCGCGCGCCTTTTGTCTTATCTGTCATCGCTATAACAGTGTATATCTCCGCCTCACCGGCATTCGTTATCCACTGTTTCGTCCCGTTCAGGATATAATGATCACCGTCTTTTTTAGCTGTCGTCTTTATGGAGCCTGCATCCGAACCCGCCTCGGCTTCTGTGATACAGAAGGATGCGAGTTTCTTTCCTTTTGCTATGTCGGGCAGATACTTTTTCTTCTGTTCTTCGCTGCCGTAAAGAAGTATCGGGAACGTGCCAAGCGCCGTAGCGGCAAATCCAAGCGCTATGCCGCCGCAGGCCTTCGAAAGCTCTTCCGCGACAAGGCACATATCCATAACGCCGCCGCCAAAGCCGCCATATGCCTCCGGTATGTAGATCCCGAACAGGTCGCTATCGGACAGCACCTTCACTATCTCCCAGGCGAATTCCTCGGTCTCATCGTACTTCGCGGCTATCGGCTTTATCTTCTCCCGCGCGATCTTACGCGCAAGGTCCCTTATCATTATCTGTTGTTCATTAAGTAGGTAGTCCATAATTGCCTCCTTTTACTGACTTTAGCGAATAGTGCTTAGTGAATAGAAAAATAAAAAATACGGCCTGCCTTACCTATCCACTCTCCGCTATTAACTATCCACTAATCATGCAAATTTCCTGATAATCAGCGCCGCATTATGTCCGCCGAAACCTAACGCGTTGGACATCGCTACTTTGATCTTCGCGGCTCGGGGTTTATTCGGGACATAATCGAGGTCACATTCGGGGTCCGGGGTCTCATAATTTATAGTAGGTGGTATGATGCCTTCCTTTATAGCCAAGGCCGAGGCGATCAATTCCACGCCGCCCGCGGCCCCCAACAGATGGCCCATAACGGATTTTGTAGAACTTATCGCAAGCTTCTTCGCATGGTCTCCGAATACTTTCTTTATAGCAGCGGTTTCTATCTTGTCATTATAATACGTCGATGTGCCGTGCGCGTTTATGTAATCTACGTCCTTCGGCTTCAGCCCCGCATCCTTGATGGCCGCTGTCATGCACCTGACTCCGCCGTCCCCATCCGGATCCGGCGCTGTCATATGATACGCGTCACCGCTCATGCCGTAACCGACAAGTTCACAGTATATCTTCGCGCCCCTCTTAACAGCGCGCTCGGCTTCTTCTAATATGATTATACCCGCGCCCTCACCCATCACAAAACCGTCCCTATTCTTATCGAACGGCCGTGAGGCCTTTTCCGGATGGTCGTTGTAGCCCGTGGAAAGCGCTTTAAGCGCGCAGAAACCGCCGAAACCCATGTGGGTAGTGGCTGCTTCGGTGCCTCCGCAGACCATGATCTCGGCCTCGCCCCTCTGTATTATCCGTAAAGCATCCCCTATTGCGTGATTCGAAGTGGCACACGCGGTAGCAACAGCTGAATTGGGCCCTTTCAGGCCCAGGGTGATAGATGTCTGACCCGAAGCCATATTGACTATAAGCATCGGTATGAGGAATGGGGATATCCTGCCAGGTCCTTTTTCCGGACCCAGAGCGATATATTGCCTGTGCTCGGCCTCGACCGTATGTAATCCGCCGATACCGGAACCGATCAGAACTCCGATATTGTTCCTATCCTCTTTATCCAGATGGATACCGGAATCGGCCATTGCGATCTTGGCTGAGCATACGGCAAATTGGACAAACCGATCCATCCGCCTGATCTCCTTTGGGGAAAGATACGGGGATGGATCGAAATTCCTTACTTCTGCCGCTATCTTTGAGGTAAAGTGAGTGGGGTCAAAACAGGTCAAGCGTCTTACGCCGCTTTTGCCTTCGAGAAGAGATTTCCAAAGCTCGTCTATCGTGTTGCCTATCGGAGATATCGCGCCGAGACCCGTTACAACAACTCGTCGTCTATTTTGCATTATTGTACGGGTTTATTTCCCGGCCTTCTCTTCTATGTACCTCAGAGCGTCTCCGACAGTAACGAGCTTTTCCGCTTCTTCGTCCGGTATCTCTATCCCGAACTCTTCTTCCAGGGCCATAACAAGCTCGACCGTATCGAGCGAATCCGCTCCTAAATCATCGACAAATTTCGCGCCATCGGTAACTTCTTCTTTCTTAACACCAAGCTGGTCCGCTATTATCTGCCTGATCTTATCCTGAGATACTTCCATTTTCCCTCCTTGTTTTTTTCACTACCTACATTACCATTCCACCGTCAACTTGTATAACCTGTCCCGTGATATAGGACGAATTATCGCTTGCTAAGAATAAGGCGAGGTTGGCTACATCCTGGACCGTTCCGAATTTAGCGAGTGGAACAAATTTAAGCATCTCGCTCTTGACATTATCGGAAAGCTTGGCGGTCATATCTGTCTGGATGAAACCGGGAGCGATGGCATTGGCCCTGACATTCCTGGATGAGAGCTCCTTGGCAACGGTTTTGGTCAGCGCTATCAGACCACCCTTTGACGCAGCGTAATTTGCCTGGCCGGCATTGCCCATTATACCTATTATAGAGGCCATGTTCACAATCCTGCCATCCCGCTGCTTCATCATTATCTTGGATACGGCCTTAATACAATTGAACGCGCCTTTAAGATTAACGGCGAGGACCGCATCCCAGTCAGATTCGGACATCCTTACAAGAAGCCCATCCCTGGTGATGCCCGCATTGTTAACAAGTATATCTATTTTACCAAATTTGTCAAGGGTTTTTTGGGTGAATGTTTCGACCTGGTCGGACTTTGTCACATCCACAACGCCGGTTATGGCGAGTCTGCCCAGCGCCTCTATCTCTTTCTGGGTCAAAGCAAGGGCATCGGCATTTACATCGCACAGACCTACATTAGCGCCTTCCTTCGCGAATAGGAGGGCTATCTCCCTCCCTATCCCTCTGGCGCCTCCTGTAACAATAGCAACCTTATCTTTTAGTAGCATCGGACCCCCCGATTTGTAGTCATCCCACTCCAGGCAAATCGTCCCGAGGTGCTGCTGCCTTACTCCCGCACCGAGGGGCTACAATTTGCTTTTCGCATATTCTATCTATAATCGGCATGTTGTCAAGCGATTTCTGCGAACCTGTCGTCTTTGCACAGCCTGCCAAGAGCATGACCCATAGTCAGCTCTTCTATCTTCACGGCAGCCATATTTTTCATGGCGGCATCCGGACCGTTAAAAAGTATCCTTATGTAATTATCGGAATATCCCGTCAGGAGCCCCGACTGCCTGTCACGCTTCGATTCGACAAGCACCTCAAGAGGCTTATTTATGAACTTCTCCTTATATATATATGCCGCCATCAAGGCAACGGTTTTAAGATCATAATACCTCTTCTTGGCGGTCTCTTCGCCGATCTCCCCGGACATACTGCCGGCTGCCGTGCCGTCTCTCCTGCTGTATCTGAATATATGCGTCCTGGCCGGCACTATAGATTTTAAGAAATTTACGGTATTGCTGAAATTGGCGTCGGTCTCTCCCGGGAACCCCACCATCACATCTGTGGATATCGCGATATCCTCCATGGCAAGCCTCAACTTCCCGATCAGCTCCCGGTATTCCGTCGTAGTATAGGGCCTGTTCATGCGCCGGAGTATCTCGTCGTCGCCCGACTGAAGAGGTATGTGCAGGTGCCTGCAGATATTTTTACTTTTCGCTATAAACTCTATCAATTCATCCGTAACGTATTTCGGTTCTATCGAACTCAGGCGTATCCGAAAATCGCCCGGCACCGCATCCAGGGCCTTTAGAAGATCGATAAGGCTGATCTCTTTCAAGCCCACGCTTGCCGCTGCTTCCGATGGAAAGAAGTCCCTGCCCCACGCGCCTAAACAGATACCGACCAGCACAAGTTCTTTAAAACCGGATGCCGCAAGAAGGCTTGCTTCCTCGACCACCTTCTCTAAAGGCTTGGACTTCAACGCGCCCCTGACAAGCGGGACCTTGCAGTATGAGCACCTGTTTTCACAGCCGTCCTGGATCTTCACGAAGGCTTTTGTGCGGTCCTTAAAACCGGTGATGGTGAGCGGCGCGTCAAAAGATCCTTGCGGGATCGAAGCCGCCGGTTGCGGATCCAGGATATCCGCGATCCGCCCCTTCTCCTCATTCTTTACGATATGGGCCACTCCGGGGAGAAAGGATATCTCGTCGGCATTCTTCTCTACATAGCATCCGGTAACAACGATCTTCGCCCCGGGGTTGATCCTGTGGAACATGCCGACAAGATAACGCGACTCCCTGTCCGCATGATGCGTGACGGTGCATGTATTGATTATATAGATATCGGCTATCTCTTTCGCGATACATTCTTTGAACCCGGCCCTGAGCAATATCTCTCTCATGGCCTGCGATTCGTACTGGTTCACCTTGCAGCCAAGTGTGTGTATGTAAAATCTCTTCCGTAGATTAGTTTGAGAGTTCATAATTTAAGATCGAAAGAAGCGCAAGACCGGCGGTATCGCTCTTTAACACTCTCCGGCCAAGGCTTATCGGTTTAAAGGAATATTTTTTAGCGGCGGCTGTTTCATCCGCCGTAAAATCGCCTTCGGGGCCTATGGCCAGCACGACCTTGCCGGACACAAGACCTCCTATGGCATTCTTTAAAGGTACGGCTTCATCGCTTAAGACCGCTATCAGGCGCATGTCGAAACCGGGGAAATCCTTTATTGCATCCGTAAATTTTGATATCGGAGAGATCTCCGGGATATCGACCCTGCCGCATTGCTTAGCGGCTTCCGTCGCTATCTTTTTCCATCTGGCAGCCTGCGCGCGCATCTTCGCTTCATCCCACACCGGGATAGTCCGCTCGGTCAGCACGGGGACTATGGAGTGGACGCCGAGTTCCGTTGACTTTTGAACGATATAATCCATCTTCTCTTTCTTCGGCAGGGCCTGCAGGAGCGTTATGCTTGAGATCTCTTTTTCCGACGATGTCCGGATCTCGGTTATCCCTATCGTCAGGGAATTGCGGGATATATCATTGATCACGCCGACATATTCTTTTCCTGTGCCGTCAAAAGTCACCACGGTGTCGAACATCTTAAGGCGCATAACGTCGAGGATATGATGCGCTTCTTTCCCGGTCACTATTATACTATTCCCGCTGACGGCTTCGGAAGGGACGAAAAATCTGCTCATTATCTTTTCTTAGCCGGCGCAGGGATCCTCTGCGCGGGCGCGGGCTGCGACATGGCCGATATGGAAAACTCTGCCGTCGTATCCTCGGCCGCATTTACCTTTACGCCTTTTTTTGTCTGGACGGGCGCCGATAAAACTTCCACGTCATATTCTCCCGGAGAGATCTCAAACAACCGATTCGTGATCGTAGATGCGACGATCGCGCTACTGGCCGGGTTCTTTATCCGGACGCCAAGACGTGCTTCTTTACCGTTATCATCAAGGGCCTTGACGGTAAGGGTCCCGTACACAACGCCCAGATCCACGACCGTCTCCTTGCCGCCATCTACCCTGATGTCTTTTATCGTCTGCCGCGGCAACGTCTCTATATCCGCATTGTAAACGCCAGGCACTATTTCGGCGGGCCTGTTGGCCGCTATGACCGCAACCATGATATCGGATTTAGCGTTGATGATCTTCACCGATACCGAAGCTTCTTTCTTTTTGGAATTGAGCGCCTTTACGGTGAGCGATCCCGTTATCGGGCCCAGATCCTCGACCGTCTCCTTACCTTCCTTTACCTCTATGCCTTTATATATCTGCGCCGGCACGGTATCGAGCTCTATATCGTATCTTCCGGCAGGCAGCTCCTTCATGCGCTCCGCCCCGAACGCAGCGACAAATATGCTGGTTTTTTTTCCGTCCGCGTTGAAGGCCTTTATTCTCAAATATTGAGGCTTATTCGCCGCGTTTTTTATACTTACGGTAAGCCCGCCCATGCCCTTCTGGAACGTCTTCTTTGCCGGCACTATGGTTTTCGGGCTTTCACCCCTAACGGATGCAGCCGCTTTCTTTGCCGCTTTACCCCCCGATAAAGGCCTATGAAGTATAAATATGATTGCCAGCGCTGCTGCCGCTACCGCCACCACTATGATCAGGATCCTCGTCTTCATTTATTGCCCCCTTTCTCTCCAAAAACTTCCGCTGAAAAGATATAGATCTCCGTATTCGGATCCTTCCACGCGTCCGGCGGAAGGCCGGCCTTGTGAGTACACAGGCATGTCAGAAATTCGTCCCTGTTCCACCCGGTCTCTGTCGCGACCTGCGGCAGGAAAACGCCGGTCCGCGACCCCGACCTTATCATGACACCGTTCCCGGGGATCTTAACGTCGTTGTAGCTGGAAACTTTTTTTAGCGGCGTGAGTACAGATATCTCGACATCTACCTTATCCACCTCTTTTGCCGACAGCGGCGTGAAGCGCGGATCTCCCGCAGCCGCTTCGATCGCCATATTCGCGACCGTCTTGTATAGCGGCCCATGACCGATCATATTACCGATACACCCTCTAAGCTCGCCCTTTTCATGCAGGGTCACGAACGCGCCCACATTTTCGTTCAGAAGAGGATCCTTCTCGGAAAAGGCCTTCCGTTTCCCGTCTGTTACATAACCCGTCAGTGATTCTCTGGCAATCTGCAACAGTCTTGCTCTCTGAGTCTCATTTAACATGGGTTTCTCTCCGCTGTCTTCTTTAACTTTTGACTTTTCTTTATACACCACCGCGCTTAAATAGCCGACGACCTTGCTTTTTTCTCCGGAAGTATCCCCGGAATTGGCGTATTTAAGGACCTTGAGGTCTTCAAACCCCAGCTTACGCGCCGCGGCAAGCGTTGCGACGACCGGCATCGAACCGCAAAGTTCGCACGCCCCCATGGCGGCCCTATCATACAGGTCTTTGGGCCTCATCTTTCCCAGCATGGTTATCAGCCTCTTATCCCTGACATTTGCTTCTTCATAAGAATGATAATGCGAAAGGTCCGTTGAGGCAACTATGAGATAGTCGCGCCTATCCTTCAGGACGGACGCTAAGGCTTCCGCCAATATTTCGGTGTCGGAATATTCCTGCGTCCCGAAGGCGACGGGAACTATCCTGACGCCTCCCAAAGCAAGCTGGATGAAAGGAACCTGCATCTCGACCGAATTTTCTTCCTGAAAAAGCCTTGGCTCAAATGATATTCTTCTATTCTTCGATATCAGTTCGTTTGCGAGTTCCTCGTCGATCGGGATATCGCCCAGGGGCGTCCTCCAGGTTCCTCTGGCATACACAGATATGCCGTTAAGACGCTTCCTGTGGCTGAAACCAATTATAATTACAGTTTTGATGCCTTTACCCTGGACGGCTTTATAACCATACGCGGCAACAGGACCCGAGAATTGATATCCCGCGTGCGGTGAAATGATCGCGAAGGGCTCTCCGTCCACCTTTTCCGGATCGGCGGAATCAAGATAGCTCTGGAGCAAGGCGGTAAGTTCTGCCTTATCCTTAGGATACCAGGAACCGGCAAGGTCCGCCGTCTTCACGTCAGAGGCAAAGGCGGAGGATGCGAGGAATAAGGCGGCTGTAAGTATAATGAGTGGTTTCATAATTTCTCTAGAATTTATTGCTCTGCTTCGCCATTCAACGCCCTAATACGGTATGGCTTCGCAGGAGCATTCAACTTCGCAAATAGTCCATAACTGAAATTCCTACGAAGCCCTGCCTCAATCTAAGCATATAAAGGCAAAGTAGAATGGTGGAGCTGGCGGGAATTGAACCCGCGACTCAGCGTTGCGAACGCTGCGTAATCCCACTTTACTACAGCCCCAAATTTAAATATTACCAATACTACAAAATAAATCCAAAACTCAAAACCCCAAACCCCGGCCTTACCTGTCTTGGTATTATTTGTAGTATTTGGATTTGGGATTTATTTGGTAGTATTTGGATTTTGTCATTTGACATTACACGCTATCCACCCCAGATACTCCGCGCTTCCCGCGATAATAGGGAGCGCGATTATTTCCGGCACTTCATAGCTATGCAACCGTTTGATCTCTTTCTCTACCTTTTTAAAATTGCTGCGTTTCGTCTTCAACATAAGCAGTATCTCTTTGGCGCTCTCTACCTTCCCGTTCCACCAGAACCTGGAATCGATACCCGGCATGGTGTTCGCGCATGCGGTCAGCCGTTCCTTAAGGAGCGATGATGCGATCCTGCCGGCTTCTTTTTTGGATTGGCACGTAACAAGGATTATGCAAAAATCGCGGGAGAAGGATGGTCTCGGCGCTGGAGTCGGCATGAGGGATATCTTTAGGTAAGCTCGCCTATCATTCCGCTCACAGCATCCTGTATGAGTTCCCAGTCTTCCTGGTTATGGACGGCAAATTTTTGTTTTCTCTTCCAACCACCGGTCTCTTTCTTCTGCCAGAGATAAAAACATACCTGCTTCCTGCCGTAGCTCTCCAGAAGCACAACGGCTGACCACCATCCAAAGCGTTTATTTATCGTCTTCTGGGCCAATACCTTCAAAGGGGCGACTATTGGTACTTGTTCTTCGTCTCTCAGGCTCTTCTTCTCTTCCATACCATTATCTCCTTAGGTATATCTGGTAATCCTGGCCGGTTTTTTCGACAATAAGGTGGCCTTCTCTGGCAAGCCATCCTATGCTCATAAGAACTCTCTCTTTTTCGGTATCGATGCTTTTCGCTACCTGCGATAACGAGCTCTTCCCGTGCACATCAAGATAATGCCATATATCACCGGCGGTAATACCTATCTCGGTAATCATTTAACCACCTCCCCTTTCTTGTTGTAGCTGCCGCACAAAGGACAAACCGATATTTCGTCATGCTTCGAATCTATGTAAGAATGGTAACAAACCGAACATTTCCATGTATAGTCTACATCTCTCGCCGCCGTCCCTTTTGGACGTTTATATGCAAATAGTGTCCATATCACAAGAATGGTTATGGCTGAGAAGAGCGTATAGTAGAATATTAAGCTACCTATGTCTAATTTTATCATAATTATATCAATAGTCAAGGGGAGGAGAATTATTCTTCCCTATAAGACGGCTCAAACCTTTCCCCGATAAGGGCGTCTTCTATCGAGGCGGTAAGACGCTCATCCCTTAAATGGTAAGCATCGTTGCCGCTTTCATATCTATCGGCAAAGAGACCAAGCTCCGGGATCGGGTTCCCGGACAGGCGGTTTACCGCATCCGCGTACCTTTTTTCGAGTAACGTCCGTTCCTTAGGCCTGGCCTGGAGTTCCATGGTACTATTGCCAAGCAAAGGACCGAGAAACGATACCTTGGAAAATTTTACCGACGAAGCGCCTTCAGGTCTCGAGGCGATGCTTATTGTCGACAGCCAGAAAAGATGCCACGCTAAAGACACAAGGATGGCAAACATAAATATCCTGTAGCTCTCTTCCTTGAAAAGTTTCGGCAAAATCCTTCCCGCGATCATGATCCACCCTATTTGTTCGTTGCTATACTGGCCTGCGATACGCCCTCAGCCCTGCACATATCCCACACCTCTACAACTTTACCCAAAGAAGCGCGATTATCCGCCTTTATCAGAAGCGGCATTGCGTTCTTTGCCATTAACCGCAGGTTCGACGTCAGCTCATCCCGCGATATCTCACGGTCATTCAGATATATCTTATCGTCCTTAGTGACTATTATAACGGCGCTATCCTGCTGTACAACTTCGCTCGTCACGGCTTTCGGCAGGTCCACCTTTATGCCGGGCTGGAATATAAAGCTCGACGTGAACGCAAAGAATACAAATAGGAGGAAGAATACATTCACAAGCGGCGTTAATTCTATCAACCCCTTCTCTATCCTTAACCGCCTCTTAAACTTCATACGTGTCTCTCCTGGATGAAAGCAGGTTCACCAGGTCAGTAGCGCTTCTTTCCATATCGAAGATAAGGTTGTCTATCTGGCTAGTCAGATAATTGTAGGCGACGTAAGTGGGGATCGCCACCGCAAGCCCCGCCACCGTGGCAAGAAGAGCTTCCCATATCCCGCCCGCGAGGTCGCCGGGGTTCACCGGCGTAAGAGCCATCGCTTTCGCCTGGATGACCTGGAACGACTTTATCATACCGGTGACTGTCCCCAGGAGCCCCAGGAGCGGCGCTATATGCGCGATCGTCGCGAGTATCGGGAGATGTTTCTCGAGCCTCGGTATCTCGAGCTGCG
>JAQURV010000002.1 GCA_029004355.1 Candidatus Omnitrophota bacterium | reverse complement strand
GGGATGCAAAAGGTGGCGGAGTTGCCCGAGCAGGGCCAGCACCTGCGGCAGGAGACCGAGCGACTGAATCAGGCGTTGGGGTGGCACGCGATGGAAGAAGGACGGGCTGGCGGATGACGACATGGCGATATGCCCGGAATGCGGGGCGCATTTTATAGTCAGGGGCGGCAGGACCGGGTTTAAAAAATTGATAGTTTCGCGTAAGAACCAAAAGGTTGCGCAGAGCCTGCTTACTGTCAGCTGGCTGGCGGTCTCGGTTGCCGGGACGTTCTACGGTATTCCCCTCCCGCCGCCGCCCATTAGCGCGGATACTTTTGCCCCCTACCGGACCCCGTTCAGGATAAGATGCCTTAAGGCCCGGAAGGCGGCGGATGCCATCCCGTATAGCGAAGGCTTGCTGCTCGCCGGCAGCGACGGTTATTACAAGAGCCTGTACGCGGATAGATGGCTTTCGAACCCTTACGATAAAGAACTGCGGCCGTATTCAGTCGTCATAAACGAATTTTCTTCGCCCGGCAGCAGGCTGGAGATCAGTATAGGAAAAAACGATATGGGAGGATACAGATGATCACTATCGAAGTAGATAAGAAGACGTGTAAGGGCGACGGGCGGTGCGTAGAGATATGCCCGATGCACATCTTGAAGATGAACGAAAAGGAGCGCGTGCCGGAATTCATACCCGGCGGCGGAGATATGTGCATTAACTGCGGCCATTGTTTTGCGTTCTGTCCGCCAGGGTCTATAAAGCTTTCTACGATGAGCGTTGAGAATTCCATGCGGCTCGACCCTTCCAGGCTGCCGAGCGCGGAACAGGTCGAGCTCTTCCTGAAAGGCAGGCGCTCGATCAGGACATACAAGGATGAGCCCGTGTCGAAAGAGTCGGTAGATAAGCTTTTGGATATAGCCAGATATGCCCCGTCCGGGGTCAACCGGCAGCCGGTCAACTGGACGGTCGTTATGGGCAAAGATAAGGTCCATGAACTGGCGGGCCTTGTGGCGAAGTGGACGGAAGGGCTTGTGAAGGCGAAGTCTCCGATGGCGGAGAGTTTTGGCTTTAGCGTCCTGGTCGATCTTTGGAATAAAGGCGACGATATTATATGCCGGGGCGCGCCCTGTATAATTATCGCCCATGGCCTTAAGGATGACCCGCTCGTTCCGCAGTCATGCACGATCGCGGGGACGTATCTTGAACTTGCGGCGTTCGGCCTCGGCCTCGGCGCGTGCTGGGCGGGATATGTGAACATGGCGATCAATATGTCGGAAGAGGTAAGAAAATTTGTCGGTTTGTCGCCGAGAGCGGCAGCCGGCGCCGTTATGATGATCGGACATTCGAAGTATCGTTACAGCCGCATACCTTTAAGGGATTCTGTAAAGATACGCAGCGTATAAAGAAGACCGTAAATGACGACAAAAAATAATCCGCGGTCGCCGGTGCCGAAGATCCGGCTGGAAAAGAGGGCCGGGAGATCCGTCACCGTGATAGCGGGCCTTCATACTTACGGAGCGAAGCGGCTGGAGGCGATCGCCGGGGAATTAAGATCGGGCCTTGCTACGGGCGGAACGGTCAAGAACGCTCAGATCGAGATCCAGGGGGATAAGGTCGAACAGGTCAGGGCCTGGTTCGCAAAACAGGCCGGGCCATAGGCTTGCCCTTTTCTTTTTTATAGAGTATATTTACTGAATAAAGGAGGCTCAAATTGGCGTCTAAAGGCAAGATCCTGGTCGTGGATGACGTTAAAGAAAATGTAATGCTCCTTGAGGCCTTGCTGGCTTCGGCGGATTTCGAGGTATTAAAAGCTTACGGCGGCAAGGAGGCGGTAGAAACGGTAAAAAAAGAAAAGCCGGACCTGGTCCTCCTGGATATAATGATGCCGGATATAGACGGTATCCAGGTCTGCGGCATCTTGAGGAAGGATCCCGGCACGGCCTCCATTCCCGTTATAATGGTCACTTCGAAAGATAAAGACAGCGATATAGTCCGTTCCCTGGAGACGGGAGCCGATGATTATATCGTAAAGCCTGTGGTGAAAAAAGAATTGTTCGCTAAAGTCGATGATATGTTGTCGAAGGCAAAGATGGGTGAGTTGCCCGGCCAATTGTACCTGAAAAAGATGAAGGCCGACGAGAAGAACAAGTCGGATAAATAATTTTAAGGAGAACGATGGCGACAAATATCGATATTTTATTACGGACCCTCACGATAAAGAAAGCCTCCGACCTTCATCTCCAGGCGGGTTCCCCGCCCATATTCCGCGTCAACGGCGACCTCTCTTTCTCGGACCTGGGGCCTTTATCGTCCAAAGATATCGAGAAGTACATCTATTCTATTATGACGTCCGACCAGAGAAAAGTTTTCGACGCGACGCACCGTTTTGATTTTTCATATTCCGTGCCGGGCATCGCCCGTTTCAGGGTAAACGCTTACATGCAGCGCGGTTGCGTGGGCGCGGTAATGAGGTTCATCCCTTTCGAGATCCCGTCTATCGAAGACCTGGGACTGCCGCCGGTCATCAAGGAGGTCGCGAAAAAACCGAACGGTCTTGTTCTCATAACGGGGCCTACGGGGAGCGGGAAATCGACCACATTGGCCGCGATAATAGATTATATAAACAGCTTTCTGAAGGGCCATATCATCACTATAGAGGACCCGATAGAATTCCTTCACAAGAACAACCTCTGCGAGATAAACCAGCGTGAGGTAGGAGTGGATACAGAATCCTTTGCCGCCGCCCTCAAAGACTCTTTAAGGGAGGACCCCAACGTCATCCTCGTCGGCGAGTTGAGGGACCTGGAGACGATCTCCAACGCCATCACCGCCGCGGAGACCGGGCACCTGGTATTCGCGACTTTGCATACAAATGACGCGACCCAGCCCGTGGACAGGATCATAGACGTATTCCCTACCCACCAGCAGGCCCAGGTCCGGATCCAGTTATCGGCCACTTTAAGGGCGGTCATAGCCCAGACGCTTTTGCGCAGGAAGGACGGCGCCGGCCGCGTCGCGGCTTTCGAGATAATGCTGAGCAACTCCGCCATAAAGAACATGATAAAGGACGGGAAGACCAACCAGTTGTATTCCAGCATCCAGACCGGCCGCCAGGAAGGGATGCAGCTCATGGAGTATGCCCTGAAAACTTTATGCAAGAACGGCGTGGTCACCCTGGAAGAGGCGGCAACAAAGGTCGGCGATCCCAAATCTCTCGAGAAGGGCCTCGATTATTAAAAAGACCATATTTGTGATAGAAGACGACCCGTTCAGTATGAAGCTGGAGCTTGACCTGCTTCAACTCAGCGGGTTTGACGTCGTAGGTTTTACCGACGGAGAAAGTGCGCTCGAAGCCCTGAAAGGCGCCACGCCGGACCTTATACTCCTCGATATAGGCCTGCCCGGCATAGACGGATACGAGATCCAAAAAAAGATGAAACAGGACAAAAGGCTTTCCGGCATCAAGATAGCCGCGCTTTCGGCATCGGTCATGAAAGAGGATCAGGAAAAGATACGCGCGGCCGGCTTCGATATTTTTATGCCGAAACCGATCGACACCAAAGCTCTGGTCATGAAGATCAGGGAGATCTTATGAGCATAGTAATGATCCTGGCCGTTATAGCGGCGGTCCTATTGGTATTGCTCGGCGTGGAGGCGCGGCGGCACGCGGCGAAGCTCGCCGAAGCTAACGATGTGCTGCGTAAGAGCGAAGCGGAATACCGCGAGCTCGTCCAGAACGCCAACAGCATAATACTTCGCATGGACATGAACGGCAGCGTTACCTTTTTCAACGAATTCGCGCAGAACTTTTTCGGGTATAAAGAAAAAGAGATACTGGGGAAGAACGTGGTCGGGACGATAGTCCCTCGCAGCGATTCGTCCGGCAAGGACCTTACGGCAATGATCGACGACATGTCGCGCCACCCCGGCCGGTACGTCAATAATGAGAACGAAAATACGGTCCGCGGCGGGCGGCGCGTGTGGATAGCATGGACCAATAAGGCGATACTTGATAAGGACGGCCGCGTCAGCGAGATACTCTGTATCGGCAATGAGATCACGAAACTGAAGGAGGCGGAAGAGGCGATATTGAGGGCAAAAGAAGCGGCAGAGAGCGCGAACAAGACAAAGAGCGCCTTTTTGGCCAACATGTCGCACGAGCTTAGGACGCCGCTTAACGCGATAATAGGATTTTCGCAGCTCATGGGAGACGGCCTCTCGGGCCCGTTAAGCGGGAAACAGACGGAGTATACATCTATCATATTGGAAAGCGGCAAGCACCTGCTCTCTCTCATAAACGACATCCTCGATATCTCCAAGATCGAAGCGGGGAAGATGGAGCTGGAAGTGGGCGAATTCGACCTGGGGGAACTTTTAAAAAAGTGCATGGTGCTCATTAAAGAGAAGGCGTTCGATCATGGTATAAAACTTTCGATCGACGTCAAAGAAGGCGTGGGAATGGTACGCGCGGACGAAAGAAAGATAAAACAGGTCATCTATAACCTGCTTTCGAACGCGGCAAAATTCACTCCCGACAAAGGCAGCATATCCATCGAAGCCGGGAGATCGGATACGCGCGGGATGCTGGTGACCGTATCGGATACCGGTATAGGGATAGAGAAGAAAGACGGCGAAAAGGTATTCGCGGCGTTCGAGCAGATAGACAGCGAGTATTCGCGTAAATACGCGGGCACGGGGCTCGGGATGCCGCTCAGCAAAAAGATCGTGGAGCTGCACGGCGGCAAGATGTGGTTCGAGAGCGAGGGTAAAGGCAAAGGGTCGCGTTTTTATTTTACCCTGCCTGCATAACTGGAAAATATCAAATGGCTAAGATCAAGCTGGACCTGCACGATATATTCAATAAGGGCGGGGCGATCGAGGGCGAACTGAACAGGGTCATCAGGGACGCCGTCGAGAAGAGGATCGCCTTAGTAGAGATCATCCCGGGGAAGGGGAGCGGCCAGCTGAAGAAGCATGTCCTGCGGTTTTTGGACCGGCCGGATATAAAGAAACTGTATCACCGGGTAGAGAAAGACGATAAAAATTTTGGGCGGGTATTCGTCCACTTCAGGTTTTAGGGGGAACGGGAATGAAGCAGCAAGCCCATCCGATAAGACTGTTCGTAGACAATATTAAATCGGGATTGATGTTCCTGAGGTTTGCGCCCGAAAGCGAAAAGGCGTTCCTTCACTATTATCATAAGAGGACCATAGGGCAGACAAGGGCCTCTATTATACTGGCGATCCTGCTTTACGAAAGCGTAGCCTTCATAGATCCTTATGTCGTGCCCGGCGTCTTGTCTCAGGTCAGGATGCTTCGCTTCCTTATAGTGCTCCCCGCATTTCTCCTGACATTTTTCATGACGTATATCTTTAAAAGAGATACCGTCACACAGATATTCGTATGCGCGGGTGTTACAATAGGCGGTTTTTGCGTAGGCGCCATGATGTTCATCGACCCCGGCCTGGGCAGCCAGATATATCACTCGGGATTGATATTGACCATCATCTATGGATATACGTTTATGCGCTTACGGTTCGGTTACGCCGTTGCGAGCGGGCTGTTTATAGCCGTATTCTATATCATGACGGCGGCTCTTATACGGAAGACGTCGTTCCCCGTCCTCATAAATAACGCGCTCTTCAGCGTGATCGCGAATTTTATCGGTATATTTGTCGCATATACGCTTGAATTGAACATGCGCAGCGAATACCTGAACGCGATGGCCATGAAGAGGACGCATAAAGGACTGCAGAAGCTATCCCTCTTCGACGAACTTACCGGGGTGGCCAACCGCCGCCTTTTTGATATAAAACTTTCTTCGGAATTCCAGCAGATGTACGAAGCCCGCAAACCGCTCTCTCTTATAATAATGGATGTCGACTGGTTCAAGGCTTATAACGACAGCTTCGGGCATTTCATAGGCGATGAGTGCCTGATAAAGATCGCGAAGAAGCTGCAGCAGTGCGCGACCCGTACCGGAGACCTGGCCGCGCGTTACGGCGGCGAGGAATTTGCCATCATCCTGGCCGACACGCCGCTCGACGGCGCGCATATAGTTGCCGAAAAGATGCGGCGGGAGATCAAAGAACTCAAAATACCCCATCCGTCTTTACCCGGAGGAGTAGTTACGATAAGCCTGGGCGTGGCATCCGCCGTCCCGTCCCGCGGCAATTCCGCGGAAGAGCTTGTAAAGGCCGCCGACCGCGCGCTATATAAGGCAAAGGAGAACGGCAGGGACAGGGTGGAAGTTTTTAAGGAGTAAGAAAGAAGGAACAATTTAAGTGGAACCGGTGTCTAACAATGCAGATGACAAGGCCCTTGTCGAGGCTTTCATGCGGGGGGACCGCGAGGCGTTCGATAAGATCGTATTGAAGTACCAGGCCATGGTATATAACCTTTGCTGTAAGATGCTCGGCGACCACGAAGAGGCCCTGGATGTCTCGCAGGACCTCTTCCTGAAAATTTACAGTTCCGCCGGCCAATTCAGGGGCGACGCGAAGTTCTCGACCTATCTTTACGCCGCGTGCGTCAACCTTTGCAGGAACCGGCGAAAGGCCCTCTCGAGGCGGCGGGCAAAGCAGGCCTTCTCCATAGATGACCCTATCGGCACGAAAGAGGGCCCGGTGAAGAGGGAGATACCCGACGGCAAGCCGACGCCGAGGGAAGACGCCGGTACGAACGAGAGGAACCGCGCGGTGGCAGGGGCCATCGCGGCGCTGTCGGATGAATACAGGGAGACGATACTCTTGAGGGAGCAGGAAGGCCTGAGCTATGAAGAGATAGCGGCCGTATTGAAGGTCGATATCGGAACGGTGAAGTCTCGCCTGAGCAGGGCGAGGGAGATGCTTTCCGAAAAATTACGAGGTATTTTATGACGCCATGCGAAAAGATAAAAAAAGTATTGAGTGAATATATCGACGATATGCTGGACCCCGCCGAGCACGCAAGCGTCGAAGAGCATCTTTTGCAATGCCCTGCTTGCATGGCGGAACTGGAGAGGCTGGCCGCTATTTCCTCCGCGATAAAAGGACTGCCCAAGGCCGTGCCGCCTGCCGATTTTGCGGATAACGTTAATAAGCGGATCAAGACGAGGAGCGCCCTGGACCGGTTCCTCAAAGATCTATTTGCGAACCGCAACGTCAGGATACCGGTTACCATAATGGCAACGGTGCTTATCGTGATCACGCTCGCGAAGACCACGGACATCTATTATACGAAAGAGATACGCCGCAAGACGGACTTGCGCGAAGGGATGATATTGGACAAACAAAAAGCGCTGAACGAGAAAGCGGTATCGGTCGCGGCCGCGGCATTGGACATGAAAGAAAGAGCCGCGTTGGAAAATATTACCACGACCGTCCTGGCGCAATCCGGGAACGTCGCCGCATCCGCCGCCGAGACCGCCAGGGAAGCTTACTTAAGCGATGACACCGCAATACTGCGGTCGGCCGCGACCAAAGCGGTGCCTCAAACGCCGTTATCGGCCGACCTTGAGGAAAAATCTTCCGGAGCTATAAAGATAAAGACGCGTCTTGCCATATATAAAGTCCTTACGAAGATAGCTCTCTCCCTCGCCGGGAAGGGTCAAAAGATCGCGAGCCTCGCCAAAGACGATAATAGGGCAAATTTTACGGTGGTCTCGCCGTCCTTCGAAAATATCGATCCCGTCAAACTCGCGGATGAACTCAAGGCAATGAATATAGGAAGCGTTGACGTTCCGTCCGCCGCGGCCGGCGCCCGGCCTGTTATCCACGTGGAGATCGAAAAGACCTAAAGCCCTCCGCCAATAAAATATCCTTAAAAAATCCTGGAACAAAACCTGCGCCCCCGGTGTCTAATGGAGGAGAAAGGGGGTTGGTTAAAATGATAACAAGAATCTTAGTCGCTTCATTCATCATCTGTCTTATGGCGGCGAGCGCTTTCGCCGACGGTTTGCTGATAGGGTACCGGCCCGACAGCATAACCATAGTGCGTCCCGGACCGGCGCCCGCGGCAGAGGCCCTGCCGGTGAAGTATCACCGCGTGCAGGTCGACATCGACAACGGGGTCGCCACGACCTCGGTCGACGAGGTCTTCAGGAACGATTCCGACTACGACCTCGAAGGCGTCTACATCTTCCCGGTCCCCGAGACGGCGTCCATCTCCGGTTTCAGCCTGTACGTGGACGGTAAGAAGGCGGAGGCTGAGCTGCTCGACGCCGTGAAAGCGCGCGAGGTCTACGAGGATACGGTGCGGAAGATGCGCGACCCGGGCCTGCTCGAGTATGCCGGCAGGAACATGTTCAGGGTGCGTATCTACCCCATACCCAAACACGGCGAACGCAGGATAGAGCTCTCCTACCAGCAGGCTCTTACCTATGACGCCGGCCTCTACAGGTACGTCTATCCTCTAAACACGGAGAAGTTCTCGCCTAAGCCTCTCGAAGAGGTTTCGATAGCCGTCAAGGTGAAGTCTAACGTCCCGATCAAGAACATATACTCGCCGAGCCACTCCATCGATACTAAACTCGAAGAGTACAACGCCGTCTGCGGCTACGAGGCCAAGGGCGTGAAGCCCGACAAAGACTTCATCCTCTACTATACGGTCTCGGAGAAGGCGATGGGACTGAACCTGCTGACCTATCGTAAGGCCGGAGAGGACGGTTACTTCATGCTCCTTCTGGCGCCCGGCCGGATCGGATCTAAGGCCGCGGCGAAGGATATAGTCTTTGTTCTCGACACCTCCGGGAGCATGGAAGGCGAAAAGATACGCCAGGCAAAAGACGCCCTGAAGTTCTGCGTCAACTCGCTCGGTAAAGACGACAGGTTCAACATAGTCACCTTTGCTACGAGCGCGGTCCAATTCAAGAATAGTCTCGTGAAGGCCGACCCGGAGACTATAAAAGAAGCGATCGGCTTTATCGACAGTATCGACGCTAACGGCGGCACCGATATACATGCGGCGCTCCTCGGCGCGCTTAAAATGTTCTCCGGCGATCCGAGGCCGCGCATGCTGGCCTTTCTCACGGACGGCGAGGCTACCGTCGGCATTACGGATATGAAGGAGATAGTAAAAGACGTCAACAACGCCAATACCGCCGGGTGCCGGCTCTTCGTCTTCGGCCTGGGCAGCGACGTCAATACCCACCTCCTCGATAGACTTGCCGACGACCAGCACGGCACGTCGGAATACGTCCTGCCGGGCGAGAATATAGAGGTGAAGGTCTCCTCGTTCTACCGGAAGGTGAGCGAGCCCATTCTTGCCGATATCAGGCTCGACTACGGCAAGATAAAGGTGAAGGAGGTCTATCCGATAAACCTGCCGGACATATTCAAAGGCTCGCAGATGATCCTCCTCGGGCGATACGAAGGAGAGGGTACTAGCGCGGTCACCCTGACGGGCCATGTGGAAAGGAAAGAGCAGACTTTCGTGTACGAAGGAAAGTTCCCGGACACGGCGAGGGATCACGACTTCATACCGCGGCTCTGGGCGACTAGGAAGATCGGCTACCTGGCAGGCGAGATACGCTTAAAAGGCGAGACCAAAGAACTGGTCGACGAGATAGTGCGCCTTAGTAAGACTTACAGCATCATGACCGCCTATACGTCTTATCTAGTCCTTGATAACGACAAGGGTTTCCATAAAGGCTTTGCCGAGAGCGCGCTGTCATCTCAAGTAGTCCAGGAAGGCGCGATGTTCAAGATGTCCATGGCTCGCGCAGTCGGAGCCGACGCCGTCAATAATGCGGTGAATCTTGGGGCCATGAAGGATACCGCTGTAGAGAAGAGCCCGGTCTTCGATACGATAAAACAGATCGGAGACAAGACTTTTTATCTCCAGGAGGGACGCTGGGTCGACGGCGATTATAAGGAAGGCATGAAGACGGTCGACATGCCGTATATGTCGGCCGAATACCTGCGCCTTTTAGCGTCCAGCCCTGCCATCGGCAAGTACCTGGCATTGGGCAGATCGGTCACCGTCGTCTTCGACAACATGTGCTACAAGGTCACCGCAACCAGTGTATAGTCTTAAGCTTTCTATTTATTAAGCTAGAATACTGCGCGCCCCCCATGTTATAATAACAAACGTAGGACAAAAACATGGGGGGTTTACAGTGGGACTTTACAAAGATTGGTGCGGCTTCAGCAAAAGAAAAAAGAGCGTAACGGAACAGAAGAAGCTCAAGCGGAAGATGGTGCAGGCGATGGTCAAAAAGGCTAAAGCCGAAGGTAAGACGGTCGACCGTCAGGCGATCAACAAAGAAGTCTTCGACAAGGTCCGCAGGAAACATCAGGCCCAGCGTAAAAAACACATATAATTTAAGGCATGAAGATAATACTGTCTATATTTATATGGGTGGCGGGCGCCATCATCACTATGGCCGCGTTTTTATCGAGCCTGGTCATCAAGAAGATGCCGTTCCCGATACGGAACCGCGAAAAGCTGGTCCACGCGCAGTGTTTCTGGTGGTCGGACGCTCTTGTGGGCCTGAACCCCTATTGGAAGCTCAAAGTGGAAGGCCTGGAGAATATCGACCACAAACAGACATACGTGATAGTGGCCAACCATCAATCTCTCGCCGATATCATAATAATATACAAGATGCACGCGTACTTCAAGTGGGTCGCCAAGAAGGACCTACTCAAGATCCCGTTTATCGGCGGACTGCTTTGGGTCAATGACCACGTCCTGCTTGCCAGGGGCGAGTTCGGCAGTATAAAGACGGTCTATCGCCAGGCCGCCGGATGGCTCAGGAAGGGCGTCTCGATGCTATTCTTTCCCGAAGGCACGCGCAGCGCCACCGACGAGATGAACGAATTCCAGAACGGCGCCTTCAAGCTCGCCATAAAAGAGAAGCGGCCCATCCTCCCCGTATTTATCGGCGGCACGCGAGAGGCCATACCCAAGGGCGGCTGGATATTCAAGGCAAAAGTCTCCGGCAGGCTGGTGATACTGCCGGCCATAGATACCTCGGCGTATAAGTCCGCCGACTTCGCGGCGTTGCGCGACATCGTGCGCGATAAACTGCAGGCCCTCGCTTCGGACGCTTAGGGAGGAGACCATTGGGATTAATATCGATCTTATTCAGCAACCCCGGCCTGTTCATAATACTTGCGGTCCTGCTTTTGTATTCTGTGATACTGCACGAGATCGCTCACGGCTGGGTCGCGTATCTTTTCGGAGACGATACCGCGATGCGTTCCGGCCGGCTTTCGCTGAATCCGGTGTCTCATCTCGATCCGGTAGGGACCCTGGCGCTGTTTCTGGTAGGGTTCGGATGGGCCAAGCCGGTGCCCGTTAATTATTCACGGCTGAAGCATTTTCGCATGGGCCTTATCTCCGTTTCGCTGGCAGGATGCCTGGCGAACATACTAATAGCGACGGGCGCAATATTTTTACTTAAGTTCCCCTCCATCGGTTCAAATAAATTGGCCGCGTCCCTGCTCTCTCTTGTCGCGCAGATAAATATAATACTCGGGTCCCTTAATCTTATACCTATACCGCCTTTGGACGGATCTAAAATACTTATGGGCGTTCTGCCCGGGACCGCCCAGATAGCCATGGCTAAGTTTGAAAGATACGGGCTATTTCTCCTGATGATCCTGTTATTTACAGGCCTCTTGAATCCCGTCATAATGTTCATGCAGAAGACGATGCTTGGCATTATCGGGGCGGTGCTGAGATGAAAAATATACCGCGGTTTCACCCGAAGACAAAGATCGTATGTACCATAGGCCCGGCGAGCGCCGGGGAAACCGTACTCCGGAAGATGATGCGCTCGGGTATGGACGTGGCGCGGTTAAATTTTTCACACGGCACTCATGCCGGACACGCCGCTTTCATCGGGACCATCAGAGAACTTAACAGAAAATACCATCGGCACATACGCATACTCCAGGATCTGGAAGGCTTCAGGATGCGCGTCGGGGATTTTACCGATCCAAACGGCCTGGCGCTTGTAAAGCGCAGCAAAGTATGGCTTGCTCAAGGTACCGGTGTCTTGGGGCATGACGGCCTTATAACTTTCGATTACGACGGTTCATTATCGGATATACCCGTCGGACAGCACGTTTACATAGACGACGGTAATATAGATCTGCTGGTTACAAAGCGCCGGAAGGGTCGTCTTGAAGCCGAGGTTATAGTGGGAGGGCAGCTGAAGCCGCGTAAAGGAATTAATATACCGGGCGCGCGTCTTAAATTCAGAGGCCTTACCGAAAAGGATATCGGCGATATTCATTTTGGCATGCGGCATGGGGTCGACTTTATAGCGCAGTCATTTATACGCAGCGCCGCCGATATGGATGCGGTGCGCAGACAAATATCGAAACACAATAACGCCTGCAAGCTCATTGCCAAGATAGAGAACAGGGAAGGCATCCGCAATATAGACGAGATCATAGACGTATCCGACGGCATCATGATAGCGCGCGGCGACATGGGGGTATCTATACCAATATATGAGGTACCCATGGTCCAGAAGATGATAATAAAGAAATGCAACAGCAGCAGAAGATTCGTAATAACCGCTACCCAGATGCTCGAGAGCATGACAGAGAATCTCCGGCCCACGCGTGCGGAGGTGACCGACGTAGCCAACGCAATACTCGATGGCACCGATTACGTAATGCTTTCGGCGGAGAGCGCTTCGGGCCGGCACCCCGTAGAGGCCGTCAGCATGATGAACCAGATCATTAAATTTACCGAAAAGCAAAGACTTGACAAGCTATAAATCATATGATATACTTTTGTTACACAAGGAGGAGAACCATGAAAAGGTCATTGTTTATGGTTTTGGCGATTTTAGGCGTGGCCGGATATTTTGCTACATGCGCGATGGCTGCAGATAGCGAAGGATCAGGTTGCGCTAAAGCCTCTTCTGATCCGGTTGAAGAGGTTGTAATGGCTGGACCGAACGCGGTGGCAGCCGGTACCGAAGCGGCCGCTCCGGCGGTGTCAGATACGGTAAAAGCGGTTGCGCAGCCCGTAGCGGATGTTGCCTCTGCGGCAACAGCTCCTTTAACAGGAAGCGGGGAGGCGGAATAGCCCGGGTGAGGCCGTGGCCTATTGTCCGATCCGTACCCAGATAGAAGAGCCCCCGATCGTAAGGTCGGAGGCTTTTTTATTTTTCGAAGGGGAGCGTCTATAAAATAGAAAACGGGACCACCCCCCAGCCTATATAACTAGTGCTGCGCGATTTGCTTGTAGACAAAAAGACCCAGTGCTATAATATACACTATGCAAGTCATGACGAGGACAGCTTAAATTTAGCCAGGACGGACCATCCGCCTGGCGTTTTTTATGGGGGTGAACATGGATGTACAGACCAGATCGTATGAAACTAAGAACGGTTTAGTGGAAGGAGTTCACGTAAAGTGGCCGGGCTTCAGTCTTCTTCTGGTAGCCGGTAAGAAGGCGTTCCTGACGTGCGGGGCATTCGATCTCGATGCCATCGAGGCTTTCGGCGCCGCTGCGGCTATCGTGGAAAGCACTCCCACTAATCTCATCGGCAATCTCGATCGCTTCCCGAATAGAAAGATAATGAAAGTGAACGAGAAAGCAAAGGCCCTGGGCATCAATGTCGGTATGGACGTCAAAGAGGCGTTTGAGCTGATAGCGTGAAAAGGGCAAAGTCGGGGCCATCCCACAAGGGGACACCCTAGATTGTAGGCTGTCCCCAAATAGGATGGCCCTAGATAACTAGTAGAAAATTTCGCTGGCATAGCTCAGTCGGTCCGCCTTCGCTCTTAAGGCAGTGAGGTAAGAGTCGAGCTTCGGCGAGACCTCTGACTCGCTGAGTTTCTGAGTAAAATTGAGGTGCTGGCGTAGCTCAGTCGGTAGAGCAGCGGTTTCGTAAACCCAAGCTCAGCAGTTTAAGTCCCTCTATAAACTCCATTCTCAATAGAAATTCCCTCATAAGAAGCATCGATCCATTGGTATAGTTGGGTATCCTTTGGTATGGATAGTGGCACAAAATTGGCACAAAGCCCCATTTCCCTTAATTAATTTCCAAAACGGGACCACCCCCATGACCCCCGAACACCCCCCAGTCTATATTACTAGTGCCTCGCGATTTGCTTGTAGACAAAAAGACTTTGAAACTATTTTAAAAAAAGTTGCAACAATTTCACCACTTTTTACGTCTTATATAGTAGGGGGACTATTAGTGGTCCCTAGACAATACTATGGACGCAACAAAAGAAAGGTGGTAAAATATGCTTGAAAATAATATTTCCAAAGGAGTATTAGTAGTGCCTCATTCATTTAAGAACATCATAGGGTCTATAGGATTAACCCCTTTCTATACTAATAAAGATACCTCCTGTATCTTGTATAATGCCGATTGCTTGAATGTAATGGATTCTATACCCCCCAACTCAATAGACATGATCTTCGCCGATCCGCCATACTTCCTATCAAATGGTGGTATGTCATGCCATGCGGGTAAGCGTGTTAGTGTTGACAAAGGTGATTGGGACAAATCTAAAGGAATTGAAGAAACCCACAAATTTAATCTAGAGTGGTTAAAACGTTGCCAAAACATTCTTACTAAAGATGGTACTATTTGGGTTAGTGGCACTTCTCATGTTATTTTTTCAATTGGATTTGCTATGCAACAACTAGGTCTCAAAATCCTAAATGACATAGCATGGTATAAGGTAAATCCTCCACCTAATCTATGTTGTAGGTATTTTACTCATGCAACCGAAACAGTTCTTTGGGCAGCAAAGAATAAGGAGAGCAAGCACTATTTTAACTATCCTCTTATGAAGAAGATGAATAACAATAAACAAATGCAGTCTCTGTGGTCTATTACAGCCCCAAAGATGGAAGAAAAGATTTATGGAAAACACCCTACTCAAAAACCAGTGACACTATTGGAGAGGATAGTCTTAGCTTCAACAAAGGAACATGATACAATTCTAGATCCTTTTGCTGGATCATCTACAACTGGAGTAGCATCATATAGGTTGGGAAGAAGGTTTATAGGGATAGATAGCAATAAGGAGTACTTAGAACTGTCTATAAAGAGATTAAACTTTGAACAACGGACAAAGCAAGATGTAAGGTTGGAGATACAACACATAGAGAAAGATATGGAAAAACAACTTGCATCTGTAGCTAGCTAGTTTTATTCAAATACCACAAAGGTTTTAAGTCCTCTTTGAATTTGTTGTTTTTCTTGTTTTCTAAAGCAACATATCTAGCCATAGGTGGTTGTCGCCTACACACGCTCATACATAAGTTATCAATCTCTTTTGGGTCATCAATGAATTCTCTTACCCAACCTTGATAAAATAGTGTAGGTGGGTCAAACTTGCTCTCTCCGCGATACGCATATTCTTGTTCTAAGATAAAGAGTTGATGTAATACACCAGTTACAACTATAGAGTTGAGGTAATGCTCAAACTTTTCTGTGCATAATTCCTCTAGCTCTTTTTCGGGATCTTTCCCATAAAACATATTATCAAAAGCAAGTAGCAATTTCTTCTTTAGGTCTTCTCTGCTTCTAACTCGGAGATTTAAGTCAATCATCACTCTTAGATGATTAGGCCTAAATTCACGCTCCCCCTCTTTAAGCCAAATTTGAAAGTTCTTTTTTACATCATATTCCTTAAATCGTTTGGAAAGCTTAGAAGGTCTAAATATTTCTATATCAATCTCAGTCCCTTTATATACAGTTACTTTTTTATCAAATGGCAATTCCTTTACTATCTTAAACATTGCTTCTTTATTCATATAGGTACTCTCCTTATGTAAAAGTATAGTGGATCTTTGGGTATATTGCAAAAGAATTGTAAAGTGCTATAATATACTCTCATGTGAGGGGCTATGATACGCAAGGACAAAATAGTTAATTAAACATGGCATTAGAGTAATCTAGTGCTTTTTTTGTATAACTTTTATAAGCACAAATTAAGGTAAAAATGATAAGAGCCGGCGATGTTAGAATTCCTAAAAAGGGTAAGACAGTAATAGTGGCCTTTGGAGTTTGGGCCAAGAAAAAGAGAAATGATATCGAAATTCATATTACATGCGATAAGCGCAACTTAAAACATCTTACTATATCCAATAATCCTAAATCAGGAAGACGATATCATCGTGTATTGTTTAGAGATTTAAAAAAACTATTAAGCACAAATAAGAGATGGCCTTTTAAAGATCGATGAATCTACTCGTTAGCTGAGTTAAAAAATCATAGGAATTACACATGGCTTGGTTGTTTTCAAAAAGATGTAAAAGCGCATTAGAAGCTAAAAAAATGAAAGTAAGTATCCCATTACCGGTTAGATACCGTATTCTAAGAACAATGCAAAATTACGATGAGAATTATTATGTAACAGATAATACTGGTTTTAATTCTCCCAGTTCTACATTAGAAGATTTACCATCTGTGCTGAAAACCGAGCTTGGCTGCAAAGACTTACTTGCTTTTCCAGAAAGTGGTCAAGGGGAGGCTGTGCCATCTAATATTGATGGGTTTATTCTGCGAGGTAATTATCCACCATTATTATTTGATGCAACAGAACTATTTTATAACAACATATCCGTTGAAAAAAAGGAATCATTCCAAAAAACCTTTAATGGAATAATGGAAGAGAGTAATTTGTCTTGGAGAATGGCAGAAGGACAGATATTCCCAGTGGATTCTACTTATATAGATACTAATGTGCTAAGAAAAACACATGAATTACTAAATCAGGTTAAATTTCATGGTGCACTTGAAGAATTTGAAAAAGCACGAGTATCTTTAATAAATGGAGAATATAAAGATGCGGTGGATAATGCCAACATGGCTGTTGAGAGTACTATAAAAGGTATTCTTAAAATTGAAAAGGCAAAGCCCGGAGAGTTATTTAGAAAAGTAATTGAGGTTGGCATTATCCCAGATTATTTTTCAGGATTTTTAAAGGCATTTGAAACAAACATTCTTAGGTGTACCGCTATAATTAGAAATGAAGAACTTGGAGTTGGGCATGGGCAAGGTGCTAAAGTGAATAAAATACCACCACCGTTAGCAGACCTAGCTGTTAACTTGTCAGCTGTGTTAATAAATTTCTTGATTAAACAATATGTAAGTAGTGAAAAAAGTAAATAGTATAATTACTAGTTGCATGGCATTCGCAGAAGCTTAATTGATTTTTGTCGTTGATCCAGCGACAAAGTATCCAAAGGTCTTACCTTTGCGGTACATTTACCCATCCTAGGTGGGCAAAGTATCATAAGTATCTAGCTTTCCGCAATAAGCATAGAATTACTCTGCGAGTGCCATGCGACTAAATATCAGGTGTCGTATGGCGTTATTTAAAGCGACATTAGAGGAGATAAAGCGAAAAGTTGTTTCGTTAGAAACAGTTGAAGATATTGCCGACTTATTAGAAATTAAGTATCCCAGCCTAAAGTATTATATACACGTTATTCCCGAGAAAGATAAATATTCAAAATTCAATATCATCAAGAAATTTGGTGGGGAGCGAGAAATTAGTGCTCCAATTCCACCATTAAGGTTTATTCAAAGGAAATTAAACTTTGTATTTCAAACTATATTTCAACCCCACTATTGTGTTCACGGCTTTACTAAAGAAAGAAATATTTTAACAAACGCACTTAGTCATACAAAGCAAAAATACGTCTTAAATGTAGACCTCAAAGATTTCTTTCCTTCAATCAACTTCGGTAGGGTTCGCGGTGTTTTTGCAAAGTATCCCTTTTATTTTAATTCTACTGTGGCTACTTTCTTGGCTCAGATATGTTGCAATAATAATCAATTGCCACAAGGTGCTCCCACATCTCCTATTATTTCAAATTTTATTTGTGCTAGACTTGATAGGCAATTGCTAAACTTTGCAAGAGAACAGAATTGTCGCTATACAAGATATGCAGATGATCTTTCATTTTCAACATATTTATTAGTTCTCCCTCCAGCGTTAGTAAAAAGCGATACTTCCCAAGTTGCACAAAACAATATTAAGCTTGGCAAAGAGTTGAAAAAAATCATTATAAGTAATGGGTTTGAAATAAATGAAAAGAAAATAAGATTGCGAAATAATAAGCAAAGACAGGTTGTGACTGGATTGACTACAAATAGGTTTCCAAATGTTACCCGAAAATTTATAAGACAAGTAAGAGCAATGTTGCACGCATGGCAAAAATTTGGGTTGGAAAAAGCAGAGCAAGAATTTTATGCACATTATGATAGAAAACATAGAAACCCGGATGGGAAAAAACCTTCTTTCCATGACGTAGTTGTAGGGAAAATAAACTTTATAGGGTCTATTCGAGGTAAGGACGATGTAATCTACAAAAAGTATTGCAAGAAATTAAAAGAACTTAATTCAAAAACTAAAATGAAGATTGAATTAAAGGAAAACGAAAAAATACCTTTACTTGTAACTGAAGGTATATCGGATTGGAAGCATCTAAAGGCGGCGTTTAGAAACTTGAAACGAAATGGATATTTTCCCAAGTTAAATTTACAATTTAGCGAATATAGAGGTTCTATGGGGCATGACCCTCTACAAATATGTACAACAATAAAGCAAACAGAAATTCATGGCCGAAAAGTTATTTTTATTTTTGACAGCGATGTTGAGAGTATTATTAGACACGTTACTGATTATGCCGGGAATCCAAGATATTGGGGTAACCGGGTCTATTCATTTTGTATTCCTACCCCAAAGCACCGAATGTCCGAACGAGGTGTTTTTATAGAATTATATTATACAGACGCAGAAATTAAAACTACGGACTCTAATGGTAGACGCTTATTTTTTAATAAAGAATTTAATCCCGTGACGGGGATTCACTCATCTAATATATGCCGATGTGATATGAAGCACAAGTCCAAGCTTAGTGATACTCGTTTACGCCTTATTGATAGTTACGATATAGTAAATGGCGCGAGCATAGCCTTATCTAAAAGTCAGTTTGCAGATAATGTTCTTAATGAGACTGAGAATTTTAGAAATTTCAACTTTGATGAATTTAAGAGCATCTTTACCATAATTGAAAAAATAATTGAAAAAGCGAAAGACCATTACTAGAGTAATGCTAGAAATTTAATAGGTCGGAAAGACTAACTTTTAGAGCTTTAGATAAGTTAAAGTTAGGACGGGTAAAGTCGGGGCCATCCCACAAGGGGACACCCTAGATTGTAGGCTGTCCCCAAATAGGATGGCATCGAATAATCCTTAAAGAGTTAAAAATGGAACTTAAACATAGGCAGTGGGATATAAAAAAGTTTAAAAGTTTAGTTAAGGCTAAATACGGGGATTCGCTGTTATCTCGTGTTGAAACTTACATAATTACTCTAGACTGGAAAAATACGAAAGCCCAATACCATGCGGACAAAGTTGATGAATACTGGGGATTACTAGTGAAAAAATTAGGGTGGGTTCTTCGTCCATCACATCCGTATTTTTTAGAGGCACAGTATCGTTCGGCATTTGAAATGGAAGCAATGATACAAACCCTACATTCATTAGGTGATCTTTTTGCACAAATTGTTAATGTGACAGTCTATGGTGTTAAGCTGCTGGATGAGCATAAAGTTAGTCTTAAACATATTTTCAAAGGAATTCCCGGTGATAGTCCGTTAAGGGAAAGTATGCAAAATTTATCTGCCTCGCCAGAATATGAGTATTTTGACGGATTTTGTAACACGGTCAAACATAGAAGGCTGATTGACGTCGACTATTGTATTTATACAGGCCATAGAAGGCGTGAAGGGCAAACCGGGTTTAGATTTAAAGAATTTGTATACAATAATAAAGAGTTCAAGGCAACGGCGTTTGCGGAAATTAAAAATAATTATAAGAATGACTTATTTGAGAAGTTTAGAGACGTTGGGATAGAGTTAAATAATTTTTTAGCAAAAAATAAGTATAATAAGTAATAAGGGCCATCCCACAAGGGGACACCCTAGATTGTAGGCTGTCCCCAAATAGGATGGCCCTAGATAACGTTTTTTATGGGGTGGCACTATGCAGGATGGCACCAGCTTACATTTGATAGAGTTGATAAGGGGCGATATTACTAAAGTGAAGGCAGATGCCATTGTTAATGCCGCGAATACGACGCTATTGGGCGGCGGGGGAGTGGACGGCGCTATTCACAGGGTGGCCGGACCGAAGCTTCTCGAAGAGTGCGACACTCTAGGCGGATGCAAGACCGGCCAGGCGAAGATCACCAAGGGCTATAACTTACCTGCGCGTTATGTTATCCATACCGTAGGGCCTGTATGGCATGGAGGCGGAAGCGGCGAAGAAGAGCTTTTGGCTTCATGTTATCGGAATTCGTTGGAGTTGGCCAAGGAGCATGACTTGAGATCGATAGCCTTCCCCTCCATCTCTACCGGGGCCTATCGTTTTCCCATTCAGCAAGCGGCTATAATAGCCATGAAATCGGTAAAAACATTTCTGCAAAAGAACCCGGACGCTTTTGATAAGGTGATGTTTATCTTGTTTTCGGATAAGGATCTTGATATTTACAAATCAGCGCTTAATGATGGGATAGTAATGGAATGAATTTCTATATATTAGCGGTAATATTTGTAGTATTGAGCCTGATAGCTGTGTTTGCCATCCCGGCCATGGGATTCACATTTTTTTTGACTGCGCTTTTCTGTTTTGCGATTGGATTCGGCTCGCGAGGTAAAAAGAAATCTTGATGGCAGGATTGAATTAGAGTAACCATTAGAAGACGGTCCATTTGGTGCCACACCATAAAATTATGTAACGTATATGAGGATATGGGATATTCCGTGTAGGAAATTGGGGAAGTCGGGGCCATCCCACAACATAAAGACCGGAGCAATAATGCGCATGCTTAAATGGGCCAGGGAAGAGTTCCGCAAGGTATTTCCGGCCGTCCTATATTTTTTCTGCGCGATCAATCTTTTTAATCTGACATTCGGATGGATGATGGAGTCGGAGGGCATACGGCTCATGACCTTTCCGCGGATCATCATAAGTTCGTTAATTATCGGCAAGGTGATGCTCATAGCGGATGCCATGCCGTTCCTTAACATCTTCTCGTCGAAGCCGCTCATATATAACACCCTCTGGAAAACTTCCATATATTCATTCTTTGGATTCCTGTTCCTTGCGGCGGAAAAGCTCGTGCCGTTCTTCTTTAAATATAGCATGGGTATCGCGTGGCAGCGCATGGTGAACGATACGCCATGGCCGCGTTTCTGCACGGCCCAGATATGGCTGACGATACTATTCCTTCTCTTCGTCGTTTTCCGTGAGCTTCATATCGCTCTGGGCAAAGACAAGTTGCGCCAGATCTTTTTCGGGAAATAAGCGAGAAGATGAGCCTTCTCCAAGTTTCTCTTGCCCTCATAAGCCGTATCGGGTAAAATACATCTACACATTTTGGGTATGTTTCTCGGTGCTGGCGTAGCTTCCCGCCCGGAGTTTAACAGGAGGCGGGACCCCGCCCCGAGTTAGGTTCCGGGCGGGGCAGTCGTCCTCCTTCGCCCTTAAGGACTTAGACAATGGTAGGGCTTCGGAGAGACTAACCCTGCAAATTGAGTTGTTTGAGTAAGATTCACAGGCTGGCGTAGCTCAGTCGGTAGAGCAGCGGTTTCGTAAACCGCAGGTCAGTGGTTCGAATCCACCCGCCAGCTCCATTTCAGTCAGGAACTGTTTGGCTGGCCCGGAGCGAAGCCTCTGGCGAGCGGAGGGGAATCCACCCGCCAGCTCCACTATTGTTTAAGAGTAGGTGAAGTCCCGAGCCACCGGTATCTAAGTTTCGCGGCGAGGGGCTCCATTTTTGCGCGACAAAGGAGGACTAAGGTGAGGATATGTCCTAAGTGCAAAAAGGCGTATGACGATACGTGGAAAGTTTGCCTCAATTGTAATGTTCAGCTTGTAGATTCGGATAATGCCGCCTCGGAGATAGAGAGGATAAAACTTCGCCTCGACAAGATAGAAAGATCTCTCGGCATCGCCGCGGAAGTTCCCCCGGTAAGTACAAAACCCGTCGAAGTATTCCAGGAAAGAGAACCCCTAAAAGAAGCAAAGAAAGAAGACATAGAATCGCGGATCGGCCTGGTCTGGCTCAACCGCATCGGGCTATTTGCCCTGTTTTTAGGCGTAGCCTTCTTCCTTAAATACGCGTTCGATAACCGGTGGATAGGGGAGCTGGGGCGCGTCGTCCTGGGCCTTATGGCGGGCTCCGGCATGATAGTCGCGAGCGAATTTACGCGGCGCAAGAACTATGATGTCATATCCCAGGGATTCCATGGAGGCGGCGTCGCCATATTATACCTCTCGATCTTTTCCGCTTTCGGGTTTTATCACCTGATAGGCGCCATACCCGCGCTCGCCTTTATGAGCATCGTGACATTGTATTGCGGTTTCTGGTCGACGCGTACCGGATGGATAAGTTCCGCGGTCATAGCCATACTGGGCGGCTTCCTGACGCCGTTCCTCATCGGGCCGGACAAGATAGGGCCGGGCCTGCTCTTTTCCTACGTTATCCTCCTCGACGTCGGGGTACTATTTATAAGCATCTTCAAGAAGTGGGAAGTCCTCAATATCGCCTCGTTCTTATTGACGCACGCCGTTTATAACAACTGGTACGCGGACCATTATAATAAGGATCTATGGCTCTTCGCTGCCTCGATCGTTACCATATTTTTCGGGATATTCTGCGTCCTTTCGATCATCAGGAACCTGATAGGTAAGGAGAAGTCCAGCCAGAGCGATGTCATACTGGTCTTTGTTAACGGCATCGCGTATTTTCTAGAACTCCTGGTCATATTGAAACCGTTTATCAGCCCCGTGCCCGGGCTTCTGCCGATCTCGCTCGGATGTCTTTATATAGGTTACTCCTACAGCGCCCTGATGCGGCGCGGGGAAGACAGGGCATTGATACTTACTTACGTCGGCCTGGCGGTATTCTTCGTGACGGTGGCGATACCCATCCAGCTTAAACATGGCTGGGTCACCATCAGTTGGGCGATAGAAGGCATCGTCCTGGTATGGCTGGGTTTCAAGCTCGGCTATAAGGAGATAAGGAGGATAGGCCTCGGCATAGGCGCGATGAGTTTAGTAAAGATACTCCTCTTCGACTATTCCTACTACGTCTATAGCTATTCGACAAATACCTTTCTTTTGAACGAACGGATGCTTGCGTATCTGGTCGTCGTCCTGCTTACTTTTGCGGCGGCATGGATCTACAAGATGAATAAGGACCGCATCTCTCCCGAGGAGAGAGCCATCTCGACGGCGCTTGTCCTGTTGGCGAATTTTGTATTGCTCGTCCAGCTTTCTGTGGAGGCCAAGACCTATTTTGGCCACATCGCTTATATCAAGGCGGAGACCCTGCTGTCGGCCTTCCAGACCGAATACGCGAAACTCTTCAGCGCGCGCGAGTTGTCGCTCTCGCTCTTATGGGTCATATACGCGTTTATCATGATGGCGATAGGCATGGCCAGAAAATTCCGCGCCCTGCGCATAATGGCCCTGATCCTCTTCGGAGCCGCGATATTGAAGATATTTTTATCCGACCTGTCACAGTTGGAGCGGGCATACAGGATAATCTCGTTCATAACGCTCGGGATAGTCCTGATAACGGCGTCGTTCTTCTACCAGAGGTATAGAGATGAGATACGCAACCTTCTTTAAAGTCGTAACCCTTTTTATATTTTGCGCGCTTACGGCGCAGCCGGTGCTCGGCGATGTTATGCCTAAGAACTGGCAATTTTCAAAACCCGTCCGTATCCAAAACGTCTCGAAAAAAGCCGTTGCGATCCCCTTGGACCAGGAAATCTATAATTCCGCGAAAGAAGACTTAAGCGACCTGAGGGTCGTCGATCAGGGCGGCGCCGAATGTCCGTACGCGATCGTCGCCCAGAGTGAACGCAAGACCGACGAGAAGATACCGTTACGCATAATAGCTAATAAGATGACGCAGACGGAGAGCGTCATCACGGCGGAGCTGAACGAGCCTTTGAAACCGTTTAACAGCCTGAAGGTCATCCCGGAGAGTAATAATTTTGCCAGGAAGATAACGGTCGAAGGATCGAACGACAATAAAAAATGGCAGGTCATAAGAAAAGGCATCACCGTCTATTCGTTTGCGTTCCAGACGACGCATACGTATTTCGAAAAACGCACGAACGAGATCTACCGGGGATACGGCTTCGGAAGATATTCCGAAGAGAACCTTTTTATGTATGTGCCCGAGTCGACCTTCAAGTTCGTGCGCGTCACGGTGCCGCACGACCAGGACAAAGAGCCGGTCGAGTTAAAGGGCCTGGAGATATTCAAGACCGTAAAGACCCCCGCCGAAGAGGAGAGCTTCAAGGGCTCTATTATCAAGACGGAGCCCGGCGCGGATCCGAAGAGCGTAGACACGATAGTGGATTTCGGCGCCGTCAATACGCCGCTCTCCAGGATCGAGATGGCCACGCGCGAATCCAATTTCTTCAGGAGGGTTGAGATAGAGGGCAGTAATGACATGAAGACCTGGAAGAGGGCGGCCGGCTCGGTCATATTCTCCATTTCGGTCGATGAAGAGGTCGAGAAGAATACGACCGTAGACCTCGGCGCCGCCAAATACCGGTACATAAAGATAATAACGTTCAACGGCGACAACAAACCGGTCAAATTTGTATCGGTAACCGGTTACGGGCCGAAGAAGTTTTTGGTCATTATACCCGCCGCGGGTCTGCAGTACCGCCTTCTTTACGGGAATCCGGCGGCGAAAGCGGCGGATTATGATCTGGGCAATGTGGTAAGAGGGAAGGCGGTCCAGACCTTCGACGCGGGGAGCCTGGGCCCGGAGTTGCGGAACGAGAAATATGAGCCTTACAAAGAACCCAGGCCCTGGACGGAGGATAAGCCGTATATATTATGGCTTGCGATGGGCATTATAATAGTCTGCCTGTTATTCCTCGGCTTCCAGGTCATTAAAAAGATGGATGCGGGAGGAAAGTAAAACCTATGGCCAATAAGAAGATACTCATACTGTCAGGCAGTCCGAAGAAGAACGGCAATACCGCCGCGCTTGTCGGCTGGTTCAGCGAAGGGGCGCGCTCGAAAGGAGCCGAGGTCGAGATCGTCGAAACGGCTTTCCTCAAATATAAATCTTCCGGTTGCGCTTCCTGCCGCACGTGCCAGGAGATCGAAGAATACGAATGCGTTATCGACGATGACGCAAAGTCGGTCCTCAAGAAGATGGTGCACGCCGACATGATCGTCATGGCCACACCGCTCTATTTTTTTGGCCCGAGCGCGCAGTTAAAGATCGTGTTCGACAGGATGTTTTCGCTATACAAATGGGATAACAAAGCAGATACGATGAAGACGCCGCTGAAAGGGAAGACGCTCGTTCTTATCGCAAGCGCTTATGAAAGTGCAGGGCTCGCTGCTCTTGAAGAACCTTTTAAAATGACAGCAGGCTATACCGGCATGCAATTCAAATCCCTCCTCGTCCCCAATGCAGGCGAATCCGGCGAGGTCAATAAGATCCCCGGCATCCGCGAAAAAGCGATTGCCTTCGGGGCCGCAGCATGACGCGATTTAGAGATGTGCTCAGGAACAAGAACTTTTTCTTTCTCTGGCTGGGACAGCTGATCTCGAACTTCGGCGACAGGTTGAATCAGATGGCGCTTGTCGCGCTCGTCTATCAACGTAACCCCGGTTCCGAGATCGCGCTCGCCAAATTGATATCGTTCACCATAATACCGGTCTTTCTCGTCGGGCCTATCGCCGGCGCATGGGTCGACCGGCTCAATAGAAGAAAGATAATGCTGATCTCCGATATACTGCGCGGCCTCCTCGTGCTTTCGATCCCGTTATTCATAAAAGCGAACCAGATACTGCTGGTATATCTTGCCATATTCCTGACGTTCTCGATATCGCGTTTCTTCATCCCTTCCAAGATGGCGCTCATACCCGAACTTGTGCCGAAAGAGAAGCTCCTCGTCGCGAACGCGCTCAGCGATACCACTCACATGATAGGGAATGTCGTGGGCCTAGTCGTTGCAGGCGTGATAGTGAATATCGTTTTTATAGGGGCGATAGGCGGGTTTTATATCGATAGCGCGACTTTCTTTATATCCGCGGCCCTTATAGCGATGATCGTGCAGCGAGGTTTCGTCAGGGACGTAAAAGACGACCTGGCCATTACCGGTAAGGCGCTTGAGAATTCGCTCCGGCGGAACATATTCAGCGAAATAAGAGAGGGGTTCCGGTATCTTATCAAATACAGCGATATGCGTTTCGTCGTATATGTCTTCTTTCTGCTCATGGCCGGCGTGGGGGCCATATCCTGCGTTATAATAGTCTTTATTCAGTCCGCGTTCGGGACGTCGACCAGAGACCTGGGATTCCTGGGGCTCTTCCTTGTGGGCGGACTGCTTTTAGGGTCTATTCTTTACGGCAGGTTCTGTCAGAGGATACCTAAGAAGAAGGCGATACATTTAAGTTTTGCCGCCAGCGGGATCGCGATAATCTTATTTACGCTGGTCGTCAACCGCTATCCCAATCTTTTGCTGGGAGGAGTGCTCGTGGGCCTCTTAGGTTTTACGATAAGCCCGATAATGGTAACTACAAATACGCTGGCGCATGAAACTATCCCGCAAGACGCGCGGGGAAGGATATTCAGTTCGCTCGAGGCGGTGATACACCTGGCGTTCCTCGTATTTATGTTCATAGCGGCATACGCGGCCAAATACGTAGAGGGATTCTGGATAATCGTAACGGTAGGATTGGTCTACTTTGTATGCGGTATCGCGAGGCTGGCTACTTCTTCAAAGAATCTTTCTCTTTCTTGATCTTCTCGGTGCAGATCTTGAAGTAATTGCAGACAGGGCAGCAGAGATTTTCTTCGCCCTTTTCGCCCCGGTACCACTTGGTTTCACACGTCCAGTATACCTGGCATGTCTCGCAGCAGTTAATTTTATTGTTAGGCATGATTAAAAATCTCCTCGTTCTTAAGATACAATATCGGCAGATAATTGTCAATGAAGAAATCATTGAAAGATGAAGCGATAAGATTTATAATAACAGCTCTGGTGCTGTAAGCGGCATAAAAGCAGGTAAAATGGAGGGTGCGGTAAAGATGTTAGAAGTAACGAATGAAAATTTTGAGAAAGAAGTTGTGAAATCGGAGAAGCCGGTGCTTGTCGACTTTTGGGCGCCGTGGTGCATGCCTTGCAAGATCATTGCCCCGGCGGTAGACAAGATAGCCGAGGAGATGAAGGCCGAGATCAAAGTGATGAAGTCGAATGTCGATGATGCACCGGAAGTGGCGACGGAATTATCGATACTCAATATACCTACACTCATCCTTTTCAAAGACGGTAAAGAGCTTGCGCGTATAATCGGCGTGAACTCCAAGGAAGCGATCGAGAATAAGATAAGGTCGGTGATATGAACATTGCGGTCCTTTGTTCGGGTAATGGATCGAACCTTCAGGCGATAATCGATAAGGTCCTGGATGGGTACATACCCGCAAAGATAGCCCTCGTGGTAAGCGATAATAAAAGCGCGTTTGCCCTCGAAAGGGCAAAGAAGGCCGGCGTTGAAACGCTCGTCCTTGATCCCGGGGATTTTGACGGCCGCGAGGCATTTGACCGTGAAGTCATAAAGAATTTACGCAAAAAGAAGATCGGTCTCGTAGTTCTGGCGGGATATATGAGGCTGTTGAGCGGCCATTTCATCAAGGAGTATAAGGATAAGATCGTGAACATCCACCCGGCGCTCCTGCCTTCTTTTAAAGGGACGCACGGTATAAGAGACGCTTTGGAACACGGCGTGAAGGTCACCGGGCCGACGGTCCATTTTGTAGACGAGAAACTTGACAACGGCGCGATAATCCTGCAGAAGGCCGTAGAGGTGAAGGATGCAGATACGGAAGAAAGCCTTCTGGGACGCGTGCATAAAGAAGAGCATAAAATTTATCCCGAGGCGATAAAGTTATTTGTCGAAGGGAGATTGAAAATAGTGGGACGGAAAGTCAAGGTTAAATCCTAAATACGAATATCAAAATTCGAAACAATATCGAAATCCCAATTTCCAAAATTCAAAATATGCAGGTTTGAAACATTTGTATTTGGAAAATTGGAATTTGTTTAGGATTTCGGATTTAGAATTTCGAATTTAACCAATAGAAAGGAAGTAATTGAAAAATGAAAACAAGTATAAAGGATGTAAAGGGGCGCGAGATACTGGATTCGAGAGGTAATCCGACGATCGAGGTCGATATTATCCTGAACGACGGATCGTTCGGAAGGGCCGCGGTACCGAGCGGCGCATCGACGGGAGAGCATGAGGCGGTGGAACTTCGCGACGGGGACAAGTCGCGTTACATGGGCAAGGGTACGCTAAAGGCCGTCAGTAACGTGAATGGCGAGATAAGAAAGGCTGTAAAAGGCGTAGACGCGTTAAAGCAGGGCGAGCTTGACCAGCTCCTGATAGACCTTGACGGTACGCCCAATAAAGGCAGGCTCGGCGCGAACGCTACTCTGGGCGTATCGCTTGCGGCCGCCAAGGCGTCGGCTGTATCGAAAGGCATGCCGTTATACAGGTATATAGGCGGGGACAAGGCGAAGATACTGCCCATCCCCATGATGAATATCCTGAACGGCGGGCTTCACGCCGACAATAACGTAGACCTGCAGGAGTTCATGATAATGCCGGTAAATGCGAATTCCTTTAAGGAGGCATTAAGGTGGGGCGCGGAAGTCTTCCATAATCTGAAGAAGATCCTGCACGACAAGAAGCTCTCGACCTCCGTCGGAGACGAGGGCGGATTTGCGCCCAATCTAAAGTCGAACGATGAGGCCGTGGAGGTCATCCTGGCCGCGATCGGCAAGGCCGGGTATAAGGCCGGCAAGGATATATTCATAGCGCTCGATCCGGCGGCGAGCTCGTTCTACGAGGAGGGTAAATATATCCTTGAGGCGGAGCCGAAGAAAGAGAACTCATCGGCCGATATGGTCAAATTCTACGCTAAATGGGTCGCCAAATACCCGATAGTATCGATCGAGGACGGACTTGCCGAAGACGATTGGATGGGATGGAAGGCCCTTACGGATAAACTCGGCAAAACGACGCAGCTCGTCGGAGACGACCTCTTCGTGACCAACGTGAAACGTTTGAGGATGGGCATAGAGAAAAGGATAGCCAATTCCATCCTGATAAAGGTGAACCAGATAGGCACGCTTACAGAGACGCTCGATACGATGGATCTTGCCAAACGCCACGGCTATACCTCTGTCGTGTCGCATCGTTCCGGAGAGACGGAAGATACTACGATCGCCCACCTTGTGGTCGCGATGAATACCGGACAGATCAAGACCGGCTCGGTCTGCAGGACGGACAGGATCTGCAAATATAACGAGCTTTTGCGCATCGAGGAAGGGTTGGGCAAGAAGGCCGTATACGGTAAGGAGATATGGGGAAGAAAGTAGCCCGCCTTAGTGCGCGTTGTCAATTATAGGAGATAGCCTTCGGCGAGGCTTATCCGCCGAAGCATCGGTTTGATTATGGATGGAAAGCGAAGGCGGATAGCCTCTGCCAAATTCTGGCTGGTTGTAGCAGTATTCGTTATCATATTTCTTCCGCCTTTCGCGAAGTATCAGGAGCTGAAGTATAAGAACAAAAAGCTCGAAGAGCGGATAGAGGGCCTGAAACGCGAGAACGCGGAGCTTACGGAAGAGAAGAGGAAGCTCGAGACCGATATAAACTACGTCGAGAAGAAGGCCCGAGAGAAGATCGGCGTCGTCCGTAAGGGCGAGATCGTTATGAAAGAAGTGAATGTCAGGAAAAGCAATAAATAATAACGGTTGCAAACCGGCTTAAGCCTGATATAATAATACTTACATTGCGGGGTGGAGCAGCCTGGTAGCTCGTTGGGCTCAATATGGACACAAAGCTCAAAGCTGATATTGCAGAGTCTGCCGTTGTAACAGCGCTCCTGAAAAGAGGCTTTAGAGTTCTAAAACCCGTAGGCGATAGGTTGCCCTACGATTTAGCGCTCGATGTAAACGGAAGGCTTCTTAAAATTCAGGTAAAAAGCGCTTGGTTTTATAACGGTAGTTATACTGTTGATACCCGCAGGACAAAGACGAATCGTCGACGCATGATAAGAGAGCGGTATGACGAAAACGACTTTGACTTTGCAATAGCGTACATTGACCGGTTGGAAACATTTTACGTTATACCGATTTCGGAGTTCTCTACTTATAAAAGTGGAATCAGCTTAGTAGAGACAAAGAAGCGGCAACGTAAACCCAAATCGGCAATATACAGAGAGCGTTGGGATTTGTTGTCCGCAAGGGGCTGTCTAACCGGAAACGGTTAGATGATAACCTGTCAAATTCGGTGAAACCTGGAATGGTAATACCGAGCCAAGCCTATCGGAATATAGATAGGAAGGTGTAGAGACTAGACGGCAGGCATCCTAAAGAAGTGAAGGATGAAGGTATAGTCCAGACTACGAACTTCGATAATTCGAAGGCGGCGAAAGCCGTAGTAGTAAGCATAACCCAAAGGTCGTCCGTTCGAATCGGACCCCCGCTACCAATAAAAAACCACCTCCCGTTTAACGACGGGAGGTGGTTTTATTTCAAAGGGGAAAACGTAGTTTTTCCCTTATGACGCTCGCACTTCTACCCTTAATATCCTCGAGTGCTCGCTGTATCCCTTTTCCTTAAATGTATCCCGTGAAGATAATAAGGGTTTCTTAGCATAAGAGAAGGAAGAATTCCTTCCTTCTCTTAAGAATCTTATTCTTCCTATAGTGGTGTCACTTCGTGACCATGGAGCTACTTGTTGATATGGACTACTTTCGCAGGCGGGAAACCGTTGAAGTAAGTCGAGGAAGCTATAGAGTAAGCCCCGATATTCTCCGCATAGACCAGATCGCCTATTTCAAGCTCCGGAAGTTCTTCGGCAACGGATATCGTGTCGAATGCGTCGCATGTGGGTCCGAAGACCGCGCAGACCTTCAATTCACCGTCCTTAAATGCTTTCAACGGATATGTGCAGTGGTCGAAGACGATCCCCGAAAACGTATGGTAGACGCCGTCGTCAAGATAGTAGCAGGTCTTGCCGTCGCGGACGGCCTTCCCGATTATCTTAGTTACAAGCGTCGCGGCATTGGCGACCATGAACCGTCCCGGCTCGGCAAGTATCTCGATATCTTTCGGGAAGAGGCGGTCAAATTCGGTATTTAATTTCCGCGCGAGCGTCTTGAAGCTCTTTACTTTATTATTATACTTTACCGGGAACCCTCCGCCTATGTCGATTATGTTTATCTTATGCCCGCGCGATTCCGCCTCTTTCATGATAGACGCGGAAAGCTGGAGGGCCTGCATGTAATTCTCGAAATTATTGCACTGGCTTCCGACGTGGAAACTTATACCTTCGACGACAAGGCCGATCTTGAATGCCTCGATTATAAGGTCTACCGCCTCTCCGGGGTGAGCGCCGAATTTTGACGAGAGTTCGACCATCGATCCGGTATTCGGCACCCTGATCCTCAGGACGAGACCGGCGTGGGGAGCGTGCTCCCTGATCTTCTTCAATTCATCGATATTGTCGTAAGTCACGAGCGGTTTATACCGGTCGAGCTCATGAAGGGTCTCTATCTGCTTTATGGTGTTGGCGTAGATGATCTTGTCCCAGATGAAGTCCTGCCGTTCTTTCGGCGGCAGGCCCTTTATATTTTCATATACGATCATGAATTCCGGCATTGAAGCGACATCGAAGCTGGCGCCTGTCTTATAAAGGGTCCTGACTATCTCGGGGTTGGAATTCGACTTGACCGCGAAATATGCCTGGACGCGCGGGAGGGCCTCTCTGAATTCTTTATAATTTTGGCGTATCTTCTCATGGTCTAGTATAAAGACCGGCGTGCCGTTCTTTTCCGCTATCGTCTTCAGATCTTCAAGAGTATCGGTAGGGCCGTTTAGCGTTGCCTTCATTTTCCTCCTTAGTCCCTGAACAGGAAATTCTTAAAGCACCACATATTCTTCTCGTCCAGCGTGGCATTGGGATTTTCTTTGAAGAAGACCTGGTAATTCTTGAACGGCGTCCAGTCAGAAGCTTGAGACGCCAGTTTCCCCAGATACGGCCTGGCGATATTCAGGATATAATCATGCGGGAGATCGTCGGGTACGCAAATGCCTTTACGGGGATTCTCTATCATCCACATAAGGGCGGAGACGACGCCTATGGCTACCTGCATCGTCGTCGCGTTCTGATGGGGCACAAGCTTCCTAGATTCTTCTATGCTTAGGATGCTGCCCGTCCACCATGAATTATATTTGTGTCCCATGATGAGCGCGCCGAGGATATCATCGCCCGAAGTGATCTCGTCGGACATTATGCGCAGCCGCGGCTGAAGATCATAGCAGCGCGCCCGCAGTTCATAGAGCGATGAGATCGTTTCGTTGCAGGGCATGTAAGCGTAATTGACGGTCGGCCTGTATATCGGCTTGCCGTTTTTCCAGACGGTAAGTTTCTCGGAGATCGAGAATGCCTCGCCGTGCCTTATGACCATGCCTACTATCTCGTAGTCCGGCACCCAGGAGCGCACCCACGTGTTCATCCCCATCTGTGATAAGAATATCTGGTTTCCCGGGCCGTAGGAGGCGGCGTTGGCAAACGGAGGCAGTATCCTTTCATGCGTGCCCCATCCCATCTCGGCCGGCGATATGCCTTCTTCCCTTAAACCCTCGATCGACCATGTCCCGACAAATTCATCTACTTCTTTCGGCTGATCTGTGATCTGCGTGTCGCGTTCAGAACAGTGGATCGTCTTGACGCCGAGCTTCATGGCGAGGCGCGCGAAATCCTTGTCGCGCAAGCTCTCCGCGACGTCCCTGGCGCCCTTCTTAGGGACGGACTTATCATGGATGAATTTATTCGCGATATCTTCCAGGCCCTTCTTCGTAAAATGCGAGATGAGACCGGGATTTGCGCCATGGTCCACGACGGCGGTTGTGGCGGAATTCTCCCAGCGGCTGGTCACCTGCCGCAGTTCCATGTGTCTGTAGTAGAGCGATTTTTCGAGGGGCGATTTGGAATGTATATCGGCGTACGGGTCCCATTCTTCGACGGACGTATTGACGTAGAGGACATGATTGTCATGGCACCATGTCAGGATGTCGATGCAGGATATGTTCCAGGCCAGGTCTATTATGAGCCCGCCGGAAGATACATATTTGCTTAGCACGCGCGCCAGATTTGTCGGCGTTATCTTATCCTGGCAGTATTTGACGCCTTTTCGCGTCCAGTCACGCAGCTCTTTGCGCTTGTCGGCAAAGTCTATTACCGTTACGTTTTTGTACGGGATCTTTATATGCTTGAACAGTATGGGAAGAGTGCATTTACAGACCGAGCCGTAACCTATTACAAGGATCTTGTTCTTAAATTCCATCATCACCTCTCCTTATTTTTTACATTCTAATAGATATAATTATTTATGTCAACCATCTTGACAATATTTTACGCCAAGTGTAACATATAATTCAACGAGGAGAATATGAGATCCCCGAAAAATAAAATTAATGACGGGCTGAAGGAGTTTATACCCGTCATAATTTTTTGCCTTGCGCTGGCGATAATTATCTGTATGCCTTTACGCGTAATGTCGTACGGCTATCTGCCGCCCGACGACGCGCTGCGCCATGCGGCTAAAGTCATCTCCGAAAAAAGCTGGGACCGCATTCTCGTACTGCGCCCGGAATTCAAGATGGACAGCCATCCCGGGTGGCATGCCATACTCGGGGCCGTCCATAAAATAAGCTCCTGCGACCAGGACGCGCTCGTCTTCTTTTCCGTCGTAGCCCTGTTTGTCCTCTTCTGTCTCATCCCGATATTTTTTCTGGAATTTCCGGAAACGTGGCTGATCTCTCTTCTCGCCCTGGCGGTCTTTACGCCGCATCTTATCGGCCGGTTATTTCTGGGAAGGCCGTTCATATTTACTATGGCGGTCATATTAAGCTTGTGTTTTTTATGGCCGCGGCTTAAGGAGAAAAAAATACCTTATTCAACGATGTGGATCCTGGCCGCGCTCGTCGCTTCTTCGGTATGGATCCATGCAAGCTGGTACCTCTTCGCGCTGCCGGTCGCAGCTTTTTTTATAGCGCGGGAATGGCGCGCAGGCGGTCGTTTAATGTTATGTACGGCGGCCGGCGTTATCATGGGGGCTTCTCTTACGGGCCACCCGTACCTATTCCTTAAGCAGACGTTTATCCATATGAAGCTTGCCTTTGCGAACGTATCCGCGCAGCGCCTTCTTGTGGGAGAATTCCAATCTTTCAGCGGTGATGCCTCGATAGTATTTCTTGTCCTTGGTATACTTCTCTGGCGGAAGGTCCGCGGCAAATGGGATATCCGCATAGTCTATAATCCGATCTTCGTATTGGCCATGCTTGGATGGGCGCTCGGTTTTGTCGCGACGCGCTTCTGGACGGATTGGGGAATGCCCGCGGCCATCTTCTGGGTAACGGCTGAATTGAGTAATCTTTTTCACGAAAAGGTGGATGCGTTGTCGTGGAAGAGGGCGTTTACGGCATTTGCTGTCGCGGGCGTACTTTTCCTGGCGGTCACGACGGATTCGAACAGCCGCTGGACATACAACCTCAATACGGAATACCTATCTCAGGATAATGAGAAACAGGCCGAATGGCTTCCGGAACCAGGCGGGATCATTTACGCCGACGATATGAGGATCTTCTATCAGACGTTCTTTAAAAATCCGAAAGCTCCCTGGCGGTATATACTGGGTTTTGAGCCGGCAATGATGCCGCCTGACGATCTGGCCATACTTAGAAAGATACACTGGAATTTTGCGGCCGGAGAAGCGTTTAAACCATGGGTTGAGAAGATGCAACCCGGGGACAGAATGGTCATCTACGGCGCTTATAACGGCAAACCCCCGATCCCGGGTTTGGAGTGGAACTACACCGCGACCAATATCTGGATCGGCCGGTTGCCTAAGAAATAAGAATTTCTTATTCTAACTGATAGGGAAGATACCTCTGTTAGCACTTAAAAAAGGTAGTAATATTACTTGCCGACCCCATTTTTGTATGATAAACTTTATTTACACTAAAAATAAGTCTATTGTAAGAACAATTCAACTATAAATCTAAGGAGGGGACGATGAAGAAGCTAGTGACGTTAGTAGCGATAAGTTTCATCTTTTCCATTTTGGTTTTCACGGGAGAGGCCCAGGCAAAGATAGCGAATATGCCGTTTAAGGGCGACCAACTGTCCTTTGTCGTAAATGCAAAAGTTGTCTTTCCGACAACGCAGCCTATTTTAGTCACAAAATACGCAAACGGCAGTATAAGAACCAAAGTCTTCCGCTATAGCTCCCCGATAGATATCCCATTCGCATATCAGGCAACCATTACCTATATCTTTGCCCCGGCAGCACGTAACAGGCAGGGACAGGTGATGTCGGTCGTAATACAGAGTTTAACGGATCTGGCTACGTATAATATTGTGTACAACCGCAAGAAGGTCATGGCCGTTACCATGACGGATAATTCTGAAAGATCGATGTTTTATGAGTATAATTCAAAAAATGGCACCATCAACAGCATTGTTACGCGCGGATCCTTTAATGGGACCGAAAATATCTTAGCTGAGGCCGTAGCTTACACATATACCTATTATAATGCCAGCAAGATCAGGGTTGCGACAAAGACCACCACGACATATTACACAGACCCGTATGACCCGTCGACCTTCGGTGAAGTCATGAATACAGAAGTGATAACGGAAACTTACGATAAGCGGGGAAATTTAACATTCGTAGGTTAGGGCAAAAGAAGTAATACGACCAAGACGTAGGGGAGGCTTAAACTTTTCCTACGTCTTTTATTTGTTAAACATAAAAAAGCAAGGTATTTTGCTTTGACAACATATATTATTTGGTGTATACTATATTAAGAGAAACAAAGTGAAGCATCCGATAAAGGCAAACCAGTGGAAACGCTGGGACGCAAAGCCATAGGGTCTAAATCTCGCCAAAATTATTTTTGGCGGACAAGATAGCCTGGCGCACCGATAACGTGGTCTGCGATTATAGTGCGCGAGGTTATGTGATAGCCTAGCTACCGAAGATGGTAGCAGGCTATTTTTTTTGGATACTTCTTAAAGATCTTTAAAGTGTTTTTTAAAAAATGGAGGGTCTACCAATGAAAACTAAAACTTATTTATGGAAAGCAGCCGCTATTTGTCTCTTCGTTCTTTTTGCCATATCTATTAGTTATATAACCGATGCCTCGGCCGTAAGTCACGAGGTAAAAGGCAAGCCATCCATACTGCAAAAACTGCGCATGCCGGGCCTGAACGCGGACGGCGCCGTAACGAGATTCCAGGCGCAGAAAAAGGTATTATATCCCGTCTCGGCCGTCTCCAATAATGACGGTTTCTCAGAGAGCATAGGGGATTCGCCCCAGGATACCGCTAAACAGGATCCGACCGTTCCTTCGTATAAGCCCGGAGAGATCATCGTAAAGGTAAAAGAAGGGTGCGCCATCTCGGATATAGACAGCTTGAACGCCCGATATAATGTTGTCTCTCCCGAAAAGGCGTTCCCGATGTATGTAGAGCCGCGGGAAAAACTCGATACGCTCCGGAAGGAACTCAGCGATCTTTCGGGAGGCCATAGCTCGTGGTACTGGCAGCTCGATAAGAATTCCGATGAATACAAGAAATATGAGGAAAGGTTAGCGGCCGAGAAGAAAGCCCTGGAAGAGAAGATAAAGAAAGAGGCCGACGCGGCCGCAAGGCTTGAGGCTTATAACGCAGAGTGCGGCAGCGATGGCGTCGCAACGCCCGGGCTGGACAGGATATATCTCTTAAAGTTCGATTCATTCATGGATGCCAAACAGCTTGCGGATATCTATAAGAACGACCCGGCAGTCGAATACGCCCACCCCAACTATATAGCAAGAATCAATATGATACCGAACGACCCCTACTATAGCTCCTCCGGTTCGTGGAAGCAGTCCTTCAGGGACCTCTGGGGTGTCATAAAGATGCAAGCCAACGTCGCATGGGATACGACTCAAGGCGAAGGAGTTATCGTCGCCGTATCGGATACGGGGGTCGACTATAACCACCCTGATCTTAAGGCCAATATGTGGCAAGACTCACGCGGCAAATGCGGTTATAACTTCGTATCAAATAACACTGACCCAATGGATGATTTTGGGCACGGTACGCACTGCGCAGGTACTATTGCCGCCGTAGGCAATAACAACCTCGGTATTATAGGTATTGCCCCTAAAGCAAAGATAATGGCCGTAAAAGGACTTGACTCTAACGGCTCGGGCAATATCGAGGCCCTTGCTCAGACTATCCAATACGCTGCCGATAACGGGGCCGATGTCATCAGCTGCAGCTGGGGAGGCATGATACCAGATTCCTATACGGAGATCCGCGACGCGATCCGTTATGCGACGAACGTCAGGAATAGTGTCGTAGTCGCCGCCGCCGGCAACTCAAATTTAGACGTGGAACGATACAGCTTCTCCCCCGCCAATATAAAGGAAGTCATAACTGTCTCCGCGTTCAATTCAAAGGACCAAAAAGCGTATTTTTCCAACCATGGCGCTAAGATAGATGTAGCCGCGCCGGGCGGCGGAGACAACGAAGGCGCCTATCCCGAGCGCTCCATACTCTCTCTCAAGGCATCTTTAGCTGTACCCGATATGCTGGGCGGTAGTAAGAAGCCTCTCGTCATAGGCGGCTATTACTTACGGCAGGCCGGGACATCGATGGCGTGCCCGCATGTCTCCGGCGTCGCGGCTCTTATCAAATCCCTGCACCATGATTTTACGCCCGAGCAGGTTCGCCAGGCGATCCGCGTCGGAAGCGACGATGTCCTTACTCCCGGTTTTGATATCTATTCCGGGTTCGGACGAGCTAATGCGCTGGGAGCCATCTCCATTTCGCAACCGATCGTTCCGACGATAATAGAGCCGTCCGTAAAACAGCAGGACAACGTGGCGGTCCTTCCCATTAAGTTTACGGTTAAGGGCGGCGACGTCCTGAACTGGAGGATAGAGTATTGCGATGTCGTAAATAGTGTCATGTGTCCATGGAATACTATCACCGAGGGAACAGGTACCGTCGATAACCCGGCGACCTTCGACTGGAATCTCGGCGCCGTGACCGAAGGCACCAAAATTATACGCCTGATAGCGGCGAATAACCAGGGGAAGACATTCGAGAACAGCGCAACGATCGTAAATAACCATATCGGTATCACCAGGCCGGAAGATCCGGAATTGTATCACTACTACAGGCCGGGCGATGATGTTGTGATCGAAGGGACTATAAACCCTTGCGGACTTACATCATTCAGCCTGACTATATACAAACTGGAGAAATCGGCATACTACAGGGGGACCGAGACTGAGATCAAAGATCCCGCGGTTATTTTGACCAATAACGGGGAAGCCCCGGTAATAAACGGCCGTATCGCGAAATGGGATACCACAAATGTGCCTACGGGTTATTACAAGATCGTCGTTAATATCCGGGCGCAGGCGTATTCGACCACAAAGATCGTCAGGGTCGCGGTGGATCCTTCTCTTCACCCCGGCTGGCCGATAAAGATCCCGATACTGACCGACAATATATGGGAAACACCCCCGATAAATATATTTACGATAGACGATATTAATAAGGACGGCCGCAACGAGATACTTCTTAACTACAACGGCCAGATAAATGTAATGGACCATACCGGCGTCTCCCTGCCGGGCTGGCC
>JAQURV010000001.1 GCA_029004355.1 Candidatus Omnitrophota bacterium | reverse complement strand
GCAAAGCAGGCTATGCTGTCCCTGTCTATATTAGCGAAGTCGGAGGCGTGCTTCTTAGGCAATATCCACACCTCGTAAGCGAAACGCGAAACATACGGACAGAAGGCCACGAACCTTTCATCATTATATATTATCCTGTCGGTCTCTTCCAGTTCTTCCCGTATTATGTCGCAGAATACGCATCTCTCCTTATAATCGTAGTATTTGGCGGCACCTTCCATCTCTTCGTGGACCCTTTTAGGGACGATGGGCAGCGCTATGAGCTGGCTATGCGGATGTTCCAGCGAAGCGCCGGCCGATCTCCCGTAATTCTTGAATACGAGGATATATTTGAACCGGTTATCCCGCCTCAGGTCGAGCGACCTGGCCCTGTAGGCCCAGATGACCTCTTCCGTTTCGGCATGTGTCAGGTCCGCCATGTCCCTGAAATGGTCCGGGGTATCTACTATGACTTCATGCGCCCCCACTCCGTTCATCATGTCGAACATCCCGACGCCCTGCCTCTCCAATTCCCCTTCTATACGAAGCGCCGGGAATTTATTCGGGACGACCCTGACCGTCCAGTTGGGAGTATTGGGCCCGCCGTACTTCCGGTGCGCAACTATCTCCGGCGGCGTCTGCATTTCGCTCCCGTAACAGAGCGGACAGGATTCCTTGTTCTTCGTATGCTGCTCCGTGACAAAATCGGATACGCTCGTCTCTTTATCCATAGGGACGATGATCCATCTTGCGGTTATTGGATCGCGTCTAAGTTCGTTCATATATCAAATGACCGCCTCTTTCACCGATTTACACGCCTCTTCGGGCGGCAGTGGATTTATATAGAACCCGCTGCCCCACTCGAAACCCGCCACACGGGTAAGTATCGGCAGTATCTCAAAATGCCAATGATAATCGTATTCTACGGTTTCCCAGTATCCGCGCTTTCCCAGGTCCCGCCTGAAGGGGGCCGTATGCAGGACAAAATTGAACGGGAAATCCCCTATTACTTTGCGCATCTTTGCGAATACGGTCCTCATAAGTTCCACAAAGTCCGGTACCTTCGCCCTGTCCACTTTATAGAAATCGCAGGAATGCTCCTTAGGCACGATCCACGTCTCGAAAGGAAAACGCGCCGCGAAGGCCGCGAGGGCAACAAAATATTTGGATTCGGCTATCACGCGTTTGCCGAACTGCATCTCCTGCTTCAGCATGTCGCAGAATATACACCTCTCTTTATAGTCATAATAGACCTTGGAGCCCGTAAGCTCTTCCTTGACCCTCTTGAGATTGACGGGGGTCCCTATGATCTGCGTCCTGGCGTGCTGGATACGGCCGCCGCCGGCAGACTTTCCGTAATTTTTAAAGATAAGGACATACTTTATATCACGGTCTTTTTCCAGGTCCTGTATCCGGTCGAGTATAACGTTGATAGACTTGACCATCTGCTCCTTAGGCAACTCGGATTCTCTTAGATGGTGCGGCGACTCTATGACTATCTCATGCGCGCCGCGCGCGTTTATCAGGTCATACATGCCGTGGCCGTGGCGGTCGAGAGAGCCTTCTATCTGCAGAAGCGGGGATATGCTGGGTATCACGCGGATATCCCATCCCGGACCGTTCGGCCGGCTCCCCGGGCGCCTGAGGGCGGAGATCTCCGGAGCTGTGAGGCCTTCATTGCCCTCACAGAACGGGCACTTCTCTCCGGGCGGCAGGTCCTCTTTCTCGGACACTGCCGGCGCAAACTGGTCCGGCCTCTTTGCCCTCTCCGTAGAAATTATGACCCACCTGCCTATGACCGGGTCGCGCCTCAATTCCGGCATCTTAACTTCTCCCTTTTAAAAATACCAGGAAATCGCTCGGGTTGACCACGCCAAGGATATTACCGTTCTCATCCTTCACTATTATAAGCTCGCCCTTCCGCGCCTCGACTTTTTCCAAAGCCGATTTTAATGACGTCTGCGGACTCACCGTGATAAATTTTCTTTGCATCACCTTGGTAACGGAGGAGTCGAGCTCCCTCGCAAATGCCTCCGGTATCTTCAGGACTATCTCTTTATTGATGCTCTTCAGCTTCTCCCTGACGAAATCGTATAATTGCGATATCAGGATCCTTTTATAGCTTATCGCGATAGGGACGAACGGTTTACCCTCTATAAAATTGAGGTGCGTCTCGAGCGTCGACTGCCCCGTCTCCTGGTCTATGGCGAGAAGGTACCTTAAAGAACTGTCCGGTATCTCGTCGACCCTCTCGGCCGGTATGGCCGCCAGGTACGCCAATTCATGGACATCCTTTATGTCGAGATCCAAAAACGGATAATTTTCTTTGATATAAAGGGAGAGTTCCTTATCCTGGTCCCGGTATACATTCACATATTTCTCGAGAGTATCTATGGCGTCGGACAAAAATACGCCCAGGGCAACGTCTACGTTGTAGAGAAGCCCGCTCGCGACGATCGCGCCGTCATCGGACTGGCCCGGCCCTACGTGATGACGGATATACAGCCATTTTATGTGTTTAGCCGTGCTGTGTTTCGATTTTACGTCGTCTACTATAAGGCCGCAGGACTTGAAATAGTTTATCCTGTCCTCGTTCTCCTGGTGGGCCAGCTGTTCGGCGTCAAGCCCCATCTCCTCCATTATCTTCATGTTGATGAGATAACATTTCCCGTAACCGATAGTTATGCTGTATAAGCCTTGGGTCTTCTTCCTTATATCAGGGTCGTCCCTCAACCCGCCGAGGTAAAGCCCTTTCAATATGTCATGGTAATTTACCGTCCGCTCCTTGAACTGCGGTATCCCCAAAAGCGGCCTGCCGTTCTTCGTGACAAGCCTTTCGCGCGGATCGTCGGCAAATACGCTGTCCACATACTCGACTATTTCGTCGATCAGTTCCTGCCTCTTGGACTTGACCACCTTCGCGGAACGGCCGAGCGCGCCCACGATATCTTCCATGGTGGTGTTAACGTAGGTGCGTTTATTAAAGATGCCCGCGCCGTTGTGGGCCCTGCCCTCTATCGACTGCATAAAGACAAGGTCCTCCACCCTCGGAATGGTATATAGCCTTTCCTGCGTCTTCAGATTATGGAAATCCTGCTGGATGAGTTCTTTTGGTGCTATCTTCTTCGCCATATTTTGTGATTATATCATATTTGAAGATTTATTTGTCATTTGAATTTTGTCATTTGTCATTGAATTTGTATCCCATCGCGATCTTATGCCCGCGCACAAAGGCATCCGCGTCCATCTCCTTCTTCCCCTCCAACTGAAGGCGTCTTATCGCGAGACAGCCGGAGCCGGTGCGGACCACGATGCCCTTATCTTTAATGATATCCGCCACCTCGCCCGTTTCGAGATCGTCTCTGGCGATATCAACTACCTCCGTCCTGAGTATTTTAAGGATCTTTCCGTCGTAATACGTATACGCCCCCGGCCAGGGAACAAAACCGCGGACTTTATTATGGATCACCGCGCCGGGTTCGTCCCAATCTATCAGGCCGTCCTCTTTCCTCAGCTTCGGCGCGTAAGTCGCCTTGGAACCGTCCTGTTTTTCAAAGACCGCCTTGTTCTTCTCTATCAGGTCGAGGGCTTCCAGGATAGTCTGCGCGCCCAGCTCGGATAGTTTTATGTTCAGCGTTATGTTCGTCTCTTCCGGCGTTATCCCGGCATCGCGTTTCAGCATGATGTCGCCCTCATCCATCTTCTCGTTCATCTTTATAACGGTGACGCCGCTTATCTTTTCGCCGTTTATTATCGCCCAGTTGGTGGGCGCGGCGCCGCGGTATTTGGGAAGGAGCGAACCGTGCAGATTTATCGCGTAGAGCTTTGGCGCTGCGAGAAGGTCTTTCCGTAATATCTGCCCGAAAGATATAACCACGAAGAGATCCGCCCTTAGCCCTTTCAGGTAGTTTACCGAGTCGATGCCGGAAGCGTCCTCGGGTTGGTGGACTGGGATATCCTTGGAGAGGGCGAGGACCTTCACCGGAGGCGGCGCCAGTTTAAGGCTGCGGCCGCTCGGTCTGTCGGGCTGCGCCACGACGGCTAGGACCTTGTGCTGTGACTTCAATAGCGCCCGCAAGGGCTCTAACGCAAACTCCGAAGTGCCGAAATATACAATATTCATGTGTACTCCTGTTAAAACCTAAAACTCGTTATGTTCGCGCAATAGAAACTGTTTCTAGCTGCATCGGGAAACTGGGTGTATCTTCATCACCTGGTGCCAATTCCGACTAAAACTCGTGTCGGCATTTAATTTATAAAGTTATCCACAACGTAGCTGACGTTTTAAACATCAGCTACTTGCTATTGACTGCCACTTACTGTGTTTCACTAATACTTTTTCCGTTTTCAGCCGTAAAAATTTTGTTTCCTGTCTTTCCACGCTCTACAGGGGTTGCGATTACTTTATATCCATCACTCTTATATTCTATTGAATATCTGTACCCCACCATTTCTTTACCATTATAGGACGTGTTTAAATAGGGCGTAAGATCGCTGTCGCTTAACGGATATTTATCATTATCGATCTGATATAGATCTATTGCACCGATAATTAATTTGATATTGACAATCGCACTCTGCTCATTTGCTTTGATTTTATTTTGTTCCGCTGCGGCGGCTATCCCTTTTCCGAGAGCATTAAGCGCTTCTTCTTGTCCGAAAACAATACTGTTGGAAGATACAAAACACACTGCTATCGCTATAACCATAATCCATATCATCTTATTTTTCATATTTATACCAGCTCCTCATATTTCTAACCTGGTTAGCTTTACCAAGATTAACATGCTCAACCTGGTAAAATTTTTCGTTCCGGAGTAATGTGATGTGGCGATCCAGTCTCCCTAGTAATATTTTTCGAAAACTCAGAAGGAATCCTCGTAGGGATTCGTGCTGAGCGGGACGTTAAAATTGCGAGCGGCCATGGTTTTTTAGCCGTCGCATTACCTTATGCTAAAAAGAGCGAGCAATTTTATCGAGCAAAATTTTCCACGGTGGGGAAAATTTTGCGATCACGCGAAGCACAATCCCGAAAGAGGATTCCTTCGCGGAACGAAAAATTTTACTTCCCTCATTCTACATTGCCACCGGATCGACGTCAACGGCTATCAATATACCGTGAGGCTTCCTGAATGAGTTCAGGACCTTCTTTAAGAGCGCGCACATGGCGAGCCGGTCTTTGTGTTTCAGCATTATATTATACCTGTAGTATCCGCGCATCCGGAGGATCGGGGCCGGGGACGGACCGGCGATAAGCATCTCGGGATCCGCGAGCTTTATCGCCTCTTGCAATTCCATAGCCGTCTGCGCGGCAAATTGGTCATTCCTCGCCCGAACAGTCACCTTGACCAGGTTTATGAACGGCGGGTAGAGAAGCTCTTTGCGAGATTTTATCTCTTCGCTATAGAACTTGTCGTAATCGTGTTTTGCGGCGGCAAGTATGGCGTAATGGCCCGGCGTGTCCGTCTGGATAACGACCTCCCCTCCGTCTTCTCCTCTCCCGGCCCGTCCTCCTACCTGCGTCAAAAGATTGAATGTCCGCTCGCTCGCCCTGAAATCGGGTATGTTGAGACTGACATCCGCCGAGACTACACCCACGAGCGTAACGAGAGGAAAATCGTGCCCCTTGGCGATCATCTGGGTGCCGACAAGAAGATTCGCCTTACCTGTCTTGAAATCGCCCAATATCCTGTCGTGCGAACCCCTCTTCGCGGTAGTGTCGGAATCCATCCTCGCTATCTTGGCGTGGGGAAAACTGTGGCTCATCTCGGATTCGACTTTCTCCGTCCCGAGGCCGAGATACTTTATGTAGCTTGACTTGCAGCTGGGACAGATATCAGGGGCGTTGGTCGTGTAATTACAGTAGTGGCATATCAGTTTTTTTGTTTCGAAATGATAGACCAGGACCGTATCGCACCTTTTGCATTTCACTACAAAGCCGCATTTTTTGCAGTTCACGAATGTCGAAAACCCTCTTCTGTTCAGGAATATCATGGCCTGCTTCCCGGCTGTCAGCGTATTCGCTACGGCATCGAGCAAGACCTTGGAGAATACTTCAATGCGCCGCCTGGACGCAAGCTCCATCCTCATATCCACTATCTTGACTTTCGGTAACAGCCGCTCATCGATACGCTTCGTAAGCTTTATCATCCTGTAGACGCCCGCTTTGGCCTTATAGTACGACTCGAGCGACGGCGTAGCGCTGCCCAGGATCAGCGGACAGTTATTGAGCCTGGCGCGTTCTTCGGCGACATCGCGCGCATGGTATCTCGGGACGTCATCCTGCTTGTAAGAAGTCTCGTGTTCTTCATCTATTATTACGACCCCCAGTTTCTTCACGGGCGCGAATATGGCGGACCTAGCCCCTACGACTATGTTGGCCTTGCCGTCCTTTATCCTCTTCCACTCAAGGAACTTTTTAGCGGCCGTAAGGCGCGAATGTATCACGGCAACGTGATCCCCGAATCTCGACGAAAAACGCTCAATAGTCTGCGGAGTAAGGGATATTTCCGGAACGAGCATTATAGCCTGCCCGCCGCTTTTTAAGACGTGGTCTATAGCCTGTAAATAAACCTCGGTCTTGCCGCTCGATGTTATGCCGTGTAAGAGATAGGTCTTGTGCTCATGCTTGTCGACCGATTCTATTACGCTTTTCAGCGCTCTCGACTGTTCCTCGACAAGGTCATGCGGGGTAGATTGCGGAAATTTTTCATTTTCATAGTCGGCCGATTTAAGCCTGGAACCTATCGCCTCTTTCCCTTTTTTGATCCCGGCGGGGATGACCGCGGCTATCGCTTCGCCCCACGAGCAGAAATAATTGTCTTTGACCCACCTGGTCAGTTTTAGCATCTCTTCGGTCAAAACAGGCTCGCGGTCTATTACCGATATTATCGCTTTAACGTTCTTCACGTCCGCCTCATCGCACAGGCCCACCACATAGCCCACGATCGCCCTGTTGAGAAAAGGTACGAAGACCCTTTTACCGACGCTTATCGTTTCGGATAAATTCTGAGGGACAGAATAATGGAAAGTCCTGTCCATGGGGAGCGATACTGCGACTTCGGCGAATGCGGCCATTTTTATAACTCTTTCATAACTTTCTTCATATCCTGCCAGACCAGTTTCTTGTCTTCGGGGTTCCTCAAGAGATAGGCGGGGTGAAAAGTAGGCATGACCTTCGTACCGTTATATTCATGAAAAGTCCCTCTAAGCGCCGAGATGGGCGTCTCCGTCCCTAGAAGCGTCTGGCTGGCGAATTTACCCAGGGTGCATATCACGCGGGGCTTTATCATCTCGACCTGGCGCCTTACATTATCCCGGCAGGCAAGTATCTCGGTGGGAAGCGGCGGACGGTTATTCGGCGGCCTGCATTTTAGTATGTTAGCGATATATACATCCTGCCTCTTCAGGCCCATGGCCTCGATTATCTTCGTCAGCAGCTGCCCGGCTCGGCCCACGAACGGCAGGCCCTGGGCGTCTTCGTCCGCGCCCGGCGCTTCACCTATGAACATAAGCTTTGCCTTCGGGTCACCGGCGCCGAAGACTACGTTAGTCCTTGTCCGGCTCAGATCGCACTCACGGCAGCCCAGGACTTCCTTCCTGAGAGCCGCGAGACCACCGGCGGCGCCATCCTGGACCGTGGCAACGTCCTGCGCCGCGCAGGAATAAAATTCTTCTACCCCCGACGCCTTCTCAAGTTCGAGGTAAGATTTGATCGACGTTATTATGGAATCGAGCTCTTCTATCCGCATATATCTATCGATAGTTTCGCGATATCGTAACAGCTAAGCGGTTTCCGTATCGCGCGGATCGCTTCTCTCATCGCCGCCATCCGTTCCGGATGCGCCACAAGATACTCTACCACCTCTTTTAAATCCGAGGCTTTCGCTATCTTCACGGCAGCGCCATACTTCATCAGATAATCGCTGTTCCTGGTCTCCTGGCCCATGATCGGCGCAATGATGACCATCGGCAGTTCCTTGGTCAGGCTTTCGGATACCGTGATACCTCCGGACTTAGAGATAAGGACATCAGCTATGCTCATATAATCATAGACGTTATTGACGAAGCCGAAGACCTTGATATCCGCCTTAAGCGACGGTTTCAACGCCTCCAGCTTTTTAACCAATTCCTCGTTGTGTCCGCAGACGGTCACGATCTGGATGGGCTGCGAAATGTCGCCTATCGTTTTAATGATATCCTCTATCGGCCCAACGCCGAAGCCTCCGCCGATAACGAGCACGGTGAAGACCCCCTCTTTTAAGCCCGCCGCCCGGATTATCCCGGCCTTTTCGAATTTCTTCGTGAATATAGGCTCGACGGGTATACCCAGCATCTTTACCCTCGAGGGATCCGTCCCCCACCTCACGAGATCGTCATGCGCATCCTGCCCGGCGACTACATACATATCCGTATGGCCCGCAACCCACCAGGAGTGGAGCCTGTAGTCCGTAACGACCGTGATGAGTTTCGAATCCACCTTGCCTGAACGTTTCAATTCCGATATCACCTCGGTCGCAAAGAAGTGGGTCGAGATAACTACGTCCGGTTTTTCAGCTTTAAGATACTTTGCAAGTTTACCGGAATTGAGCCAGTTATTTAACCGGCGGAGTTTCGATACGATAAGGTTGGCGTAAAAATTATCCGTAAAGTAATAGAAGAAGCCCCAGAGCGTCGGGAGCTTGTTTACCATGAGGAGGTACGCCTCCAGGTATGACCATTTAAAGAACGCATTGGTGTAGTCGAGCGCGTCGGCAAGAGTCACCTCGACATCGGCGATCTTCAATTCATCGAATGCCGCCTTCACCGCCATGGCCGCTTTCTTGTGGCCTATCCCCGCCGTCGCGTACAATATCAAGACTTTTTTCTTTTTCATTCGAATATCCTCATGTTGTCCTTCACCCAATCGACCAGGAGCTTGATCCCGTAAGAGGGCGTTATTTTAGGCTGCCAATCCAGCTCTTTCGATACTTTCGTTATATCCGAGATATAGACCTTCTGGTCCGAAGGCCGCCAGTCGCCGAACTTATATATCATCTTTATGCCGGTCTCGGCCTCGATATTCTCTATCAGCTCCAAAAGCGACGTCGTCTTATCCGCGCCGCCTCCTATATTATAGACGCCATGCCTTATCCCGCTCCTGAAAAATCTATCATATGCGGCAACGAGATCCTCGACATATAGCATATCCCTTACCTGTTTGCCATTGCCATAGATAGTTATTGGGCGCTTCAGCAGGTTCGATATGATAAAATGCGCTATCCAGCCCTGGTCCTCGAACCCGAACTGGCGGATACCGTATATGCAGCTCATCCTGAAGACCGCGGTCTTCATACCGTAGATATGCGCATATTCCTGGGCATAGATATCGCCCGTGTACTTACTGGCCCCGTAAGGCGTATGTCCCGTCAGGTCTACCTGCAGGTCTTCCTTTACGCCGCGTTCCCCGTCGAAAACGTACCTCTTCTCTTTCTCGGCCAATTTTATCTTATCGACGTTCTCGCCGAATACTTTATTGGTCGAGCAATATACAAAACATGCGTCCTTCGATCTTTGTCTCAGGCATTCAAGGACGTTCAGGGTGCCGTAAGCGTTTATGCTGAAATCCTCCATCGGTTCTTTGACTGAGAGCCCCACGCCGGGCTGGCCCGCCGTGTGGATGCACAGGTCCACGCCTTTCCCGATGGCCGAATAGACGTCGCGAGCGTCCCTCACATCGCCCCGTATCCTTTTGATCTTCCGGTATTTCTTGAGATAGTTCCAGTTATATTCAACACTCTTCTTATCATACTCGAAGAGCTTCGAACGCATAAGATTGTCCAGGACGATGACCTCTTCCTGCCTTGACGCGTAATATTCCGCGGCGTGACTTCCGACCATCCCCGCGCCGCCCGTTACAAGGATCTTCACTTAGAACTCTCCTTTCACGATCGCCTCAACGGCTTCCATCAAGTCTCCTACTATATGATCCGGCTTCGTCTCCCACGCATCTATCGCCTCAAGCGAGGCCTTCCCGCTTAAGACGAGAACTGTCTTTAAGCCTGCCCGCCTGCCGGCCTCGACATCCATCTTACCGTCGCCTATAAAATAATGACCCTTAGCGGTTATGCCGAGCTCTTCTTCGGCCTGCCGGAAGAGTCCCGTCTTCGGCTTCCGGCAATCGCAATTATCGCTGTCCTGGTGGACGCAATAGTACACTTTTTCGATCCTCACGCCGGCTTCTTTAAGCTCGTCCAGCATCTTTCCGGTCACTTCGTTAAGCGCGCTCTCGGAAAAAAATTTCTTGCTCACTCCGCCCTGGTTCGAGATTATGATTATATCATACCCGTTATCATTGAGCAGCCTTAAAGCCTCTTTTGCGCCGGGCAAAAAATGAAAATCTTCCCGGTTCGTGACGTAACTGTGTTCCGTCCACCCGCCCGGGTCCTTATTTATCACTCCATCCCTGTCGATAAAGATAGGCCTCATATCTCGACGTCTTCCTTTAATATAAGGGCCAGCCAGTAAACAGAGATCGGGAGGAAGTGGAGCAGGAACCTCGACCACGTCTTGGCCAGGAAATATCTTACATCTATAGGCGATACCATATATGCCAGGATATAACCGGATATCATAAGACACAAGAGTATCGTAACATATCTCCGGATCCCGCTGAACGCGGACTTAAAACGGAGTATCAATATGACGGACGAGACGACCCAAAAGATATTCCATTTCTTCGGGCCGAACATCTCTTTTTGGAATTCATAGAAGATGGGCTTAAGCTTGTAAAGATTTCCGGCCAGGTAGGCGGGGCTTAAGTCCATCGCGCCCATATCGACATTGGCCAGGCCGGTCTGTTTCTTTAAGAACAGCCATGGGGCCGATATGGCGGCTATTATGGCAAACGAGAAGAATACGTATATATAATCCCGCACGGAATTTTTCTTAATGTTAAAAGCTAAGAATATGATTATGGTCAGGAGATATGCGGCGCAATACATCAGCCCCTCGTTCTTCGTCCATCCCGCCAGGGCCGCCATTACGGCCGACAATACGATGAACCGGTATTTGCTCCTGTCCCTGAACCATTCGAAGAGCAGGATGGCGCTTATGAAACAGTAGTATGCCAGAGGCAGGTCGACATAAGCATTACAGGCATAAGCGGTAAATTGGGGAATGGTCGCCAATAGAAAAGTGAATACGAGCGCGTAAGTGCTGCCGGCAAAACGCCTGATGGCGAAATAGAGGAGTATCAGTATCCCGACGAAATACAAAGGGAATATTATCTTTACCAACAGGTCGTTCAGGCCGCCAAGCGTCAGATAGACGAACGTCTCTATCAGGGGTATATTCAGAGGATAATCGGGATGCGGGAAATGCTTCGCAAGCGTCGTGAAATAGTCTGCGGGTATCGATCCCGCCAGGTAAAAGATCTTCGATTTTATGGCGTATATGGCTACCGCGTCATAAGACTCTATCGGCCTTATGAGGGCCCTGAAGAAAGCGTAAAAGACCTCAAGGATTATCCCGGCCCATAATATACCCTTCAGCAGATCAAATTTATGATCCCTTTTATCGGCCGGCGCCGGCGTACCGCGGAACCCGGCTCCCGCCCGTGACAATACAATGACATTAAAAATAAGGAGAATAAGCCAGGGCACGATAAGATTTAAGAATGTGAACTTCATCTTAAAGAGAGAGAGGAGAAGCATCTCGAGGCTTATAGATCCGACGCCCAGCCCGTAGGCAATAGACAGGTTCTCCGCAAGCGCGAGATCATTTCCGCGGCGGGAGAATATATAGAGGATATTCGCGCCTGTAAATACTATAAAGACCACCGTAAGAAATAGTAGAAGTAATTCCAAGCTACATCATCTTTCTCTTTTTCAGTATATATCTGGAGCCGTCGAGCTTTGCTATCTGGTAATATCCCTCGCGTTCGATATCCGGGGCGTCATAAACAAGCACATATTGCGGGTCGTCCGTCTCGAGGCGCGGATAGAGATAGTAAGCGGCCCTCACCCTCTCGACATCCCCTTCTTTCAGTCCAACGATAGAAAAACTCGAATCCGGAGGCAGATTAGCCCTGGAGAAGGCCAGGAATTCATATAGACGATCCCCGGTAACATACGAACGTTTTCCCTCGAAGGGCCTGGTAATGAGGACCTTGTAATGCTTGATGCCGCCCTTTACGAAGATATCCCTTATCAGAAACCATCCCCATAGGACCATCCACGCCGCTAATGTGACATAAAATATCCTTAGACGAACCATCGGAATAACCTCTTGAATAGGAATGCCAGATGCCTGAACGACTGTATCGACAACAGGTTATACAGGATTATGCGCGGCCTCAGGTAGAACCTGGTAAACGCGAGCCGCTGTAGATTTTTCAGCTTCTTTCTCGTAAGGCCTTCGGGCGTATATGAGGCGGTCATAAAATAGAAATTCTTCCAGTCTATGCCCTGGAGCTTATTCGCCGACCTTAATTTTTCGTAACTTTCGGATCCCGGAAAAGGAAGATACGTAAAGAAATTCGCCCTGACAAGCTTCAGGTCGAGCGAAAGGCGTATCGTCTCTTTTATAGATCCTTCGGTCTCGCCCGGGAAGCCTACGATAAAGAACCCGGAAACATCTATGCCGGCGTCATTGATCTTCTTCACGCACTCTCTTATCTTAGCCGTCGTCAGGCTCTTCTTCATGTCGCGAAGTACTCTGTCGGACCCGGATTCTATGCCTAAAGATATTATGTAAAGCCCGGTCTCCTTCATGAGGCCCAGAAGCTCGTTATCCAGGGCATCCATCCTGACGCCGTTAGGAACGGCCCATGTCATGCCGAGGTTCAGGGTTTTAAGGGCCCTCAGGAAATCCTTAGCATAGGCCATATCCATGGTGAAATTGTCGTCGATCACATGGAACTCTTTTATTCCGCGTTCTCTATTAAGGTAGGTCAGTTCCTTGAGTACGGTCGCGATCGACCTGCGGCGGATCTTCTTTCCTGAGACCACTCCTCCGGCGCAGAAGGTGCATGGATAGGGGCATCCTCGCGTTATCATGATGGGCGCTATCGGGAACTGTTTAAAGAAAGCTCCGTGCTGCGCCTCAGGATATGTCTCGGGGCGGATGAGGTCCCACGCAGGCATCGGTATAAGGTCCAGATCTTCCACCACCGCTTTGGGATTCGACCTTAAGATACCGGCCTCCCTCCAGACCAGCCCCGGCACTCCCGTAAGATCTTTAACGCCGCTATTCAGGCGCTCCAGCAGCCTGGGGAATCCTATCTCCGCCTCTCCCGCAAAAAGGAAGTCGAGTGAATCCTTGAAGATATCCATCATTTCGGCCGAGGCGGCCGAAGGATGGGGCCCGCCGACTACGGTCACGATCTTCTTATTGAACGCCTTTGCGGATTTGAGAGCGGCGTCGACGAAACCGAGATCGAAGGTATAGCATTGCATGCCGAGGACGTCGGGCGAGTATTCTTCCAACACGCCTTCCAGTCTATCCGCATCGATCCGCTCTTTTATGCAATCGAGTATCCGCACATCATGATCCTTGCGAATAGCCTGCGCGAGGTACCCAAGGCCCAGCGAGGGCTGGATATGGTCGCTTTTATTGAATGGTTTTAATAGTAGTATCTTCATCAGTCCGTAAATCTATACTTTAAAAGCGCCCAGAGAGCGCCGAAACCGTGCTTCCAGGATATCTTCTTGCCTTCGGCGTATGTCCTGCCGTAATAAGATATGGGCACCTCGTATATCCTCAAAGACTTATCCTTGAGGATCTTGGCGGTAAGCTCCGGTTCCACGGAAAAGTCATTGGACTTTATCTTGATGCCGTCGATCACCTTCTTCGTGAACATCTTATAACAGGTCTCCATATCGGTGAGCGTGGAATTATACAGAAAGTTCGTGATGAACGAAAGGACGCCGTTCCCGACCCTGTGCCAGAACATGTAGACCCTCTGCGTCTTCCCGCCCGAAAGCCTCGACCCGTAGACGACATCCGCCCGCCCGTCGGCGATCGGCTTTATCATCTCCTTGAACTCTTCCGGGTCGTATTCCAGGTCCGCATCCTGCACCACTACGATATCTTTTGTCGCGTGAGAAAATCCCGTGCGCAGCGCGGCGCCCTTGCCCATGTTCTTGTCGTGATAGTATACGCTGACCCTTCCGTCGAACCTGGTATCCTTCAGGATATCGCGCGTCCCGTCCGTGGAATAATCATCGACCACTATCAGCTCTTTGACCATATCGAGCGAGAGTACCTTACTTATGATCGTAAGGACAAACTCCTTCTCGTTGTAGACCGGCATAACAACCGATAAATTTATACCATCAGCCATGGCGCCCCCTTTAAAATATCTTCGATCTTTCTTTAAGCCTGTCCATAAGCGCTTCTTTCCTGACATTGACGAATACATCTGAACCGTGCAGAAATCTTGTCAGATTAAGGACAGCCCCGAAGAGAGGGCTGTCCGTCAGGAGGACCTCTATGCCCTTCTTCTTCTTTCGCTTGAGGATCTTATATATCGAGACGATGCCGAAGAGGTGCGGATTTACATCGACCCTTACTATGTCGTAATGATCCAGCCCTACGGGCCATTCCAGACCTTTTTTGATGAACAGGAATATCTGGTGCCCGCTCCTTGCCGCCTCAACGGCCACCTCATTTATCTTCTCTTTCGACCTTATCTTGTCGAGGAAATACCCTACCCTGACATGCCGCCCCCAGCGTTCCAGGAATATCTTCTCGTTAGCCTTGAAGAGGGCGCTGTTATCCCGCAGCTTCTTGAAGCTCGTATTCTCTTTATGGTAGACATATGCGCCCTTAGCGCGGGCCGTCCTGTAACCCAAGCCCTGGGCCCTCTTGCAATAGTCCGTATCGTCGAAATAGCCGAGATGGTATATCTCGTCGAGCGGTCCCAGCTTTTCCAGGACCTCCCGTTTTATGACCGTGCAGAAGAAGCGGCAGCAGTGGAGCTCCTGCACCTTATTCGTAAAACGGCGCAGTTTGGCGGCGTATTGATCTATCGTCTCGCCCGCATCCGGATCATGGCTGAAGGTATTGCTCGTGGGATTTATGAGCCCCACATCCTTGTGGCCCTCCATAGCGGCTACCATCGTCTCCAACCAGCCTTCCGTAGCGACCGTGTCGTTGTTCATGATGCAGATATAAGGCGCGTCCGAAAATCTTATCCCCTGGTTAACGGCCTTCACAAAACCAAGGTTCTCTTCATTTCTTATGATCTCCGCCTTCACATCCGCCCGCCCGTTCAGGCTCAGAAGATACTCCTTTGTCGGGGCATCGCTCGCGTTGTCTATTATGACCAGCCTGTAAGGATAGCGGGTGTGTTCAACGATGGAATCCACGCATTCCCTCGTGACATCCGGCTCGTTCCAGACCGGCATTATTATATCGCAGCTATTTTCTTTCATTATCCAGCATCTCTTGATATTTTACATAACTCATGAATTGATATAATCCGCCGTTGTAAGATACCACAAAACCTAAAAAGCCGTCTTTAAAACCCTGCTTCTGAATGTAAGCTTTTAAAAATCTGCTTATGGCTTTCCTGTACATCTTAAGGAAGCCTATCTTGCGCCTCTCTTTGAACCATTTCTTCGCCTCAAGCGTCGTCTGGTTATTGAGGCTCTGGAAGAAATCATGAAAATCCCTGTATGAATAGTGCACTATGTCTTTTGTAAGGCGGCCGCAAGATCCGTCGATGAAGACCCTGGGATGGACCTCGGCCTCTTCGTACTTAAAGTGACCCTTGTCGAACAGGCGCACCTTGGGCGCAGGGTACCATCCGCTGTATCTTATCCAGCGCTTCCCGATAAAAGTCTTTATCGGTATCGAATAGGCCTTATCCTTCATCCCGCCTTTGAAGAGCTCCCGCAGTTCGGTCTCCAGTTCCCGGCTCGCGCGTTCGTCGGCGTCGAGAGACAGGACCCAGTCGTTCTTCGCTAAAGAATACGCGTAGTTCCTGTGCCGGCCTTCGATGTCCATCTTGCGCGAGAATACCTTATCCGTATATTGCGTTGCGATGGAGACGGTCTTGTCGGTACTGTCGTCGTCGAGGACCACGATCTCATCCGCCCACGGAACACTCTTCAGGCAATCGGCTATATTCGCTTCTTCGTTCTTTGTTATGACCACTACCGAGACCGGGATCTTTTCCATATAACTCCTTTGAAATTTTTGAAGATCTTAATAGTACTTTATTTGAGCCTTATGAATAAAGCTGAGCCCCGCCAGCAATTTACCGGCGCTCTCTTCGCCGAGGACTATTTCATTGAATTTCTTCTTCTTCTTTAATATCGTGAATATGACTTTCGGGTAGAACCACTCTCCCTGGAAATATTTGACTATTATATTCGAGTGCTTCGGTACCACTATGGGATCCTTTATGAAATACCATATCCAGTTGCCGTTCCTCGCAAGGCTTACGGCATCCCCGTTCATCTTCCTCAAGACATTGGTATCGACCTTGTCGAATACGTAGGCGATCCTCTTAGGTCTCCCCCACCTGAATTCATAGATCTCCCTGTTCCGCTTAAAGTCTTCATCGAATGTCTTGACCTTATTAAAAGACGTATTCTGCCTGTGATAGACATAGGCGCCGCAGGCCCTCACGCACCTGTAGCCTGCCTGCACGGCCCTTCTCGAAAAGTCCGTGTCGTCAAAATTCCCCATGCCGTATATTTCGTCGAAGACCCCTATCTTCTCATAAACCCTTCTTTTAATGAGCATGCAGAACCCTATGGCGGCGCCCAATTCGATAAAGCTCCCTGACTCTTTTGCCATCTTCTCGGCATACAGCTCGAGCGGTTCGCCTTTGGCAGGGCTCTGTCCGAGATTATTACTCGACGGATTTACCAGTCCGATATCGTCCGCGGATTCGGCGATGGCGATCATCTCCTTCAGCCAATTTTTTGTAACGAGCGTGTCGTTATTCAACAGGCAGATGTACGGGGCGCTTGAGGCGGCCAGGCCCTGGTTGACCGCCTTTATAAATCCTAAGTTGGTATCGTTCCTTACCAGGATGACCTTACCGCTCCACTGCTCTTTGACCCCGGCTAAGTAACGCCTCGTCTCTTCATCGCTGGCGTTATCGATTATGATCAACTTGAACCCTGCGTCAGCCGTATTTTTAAAGATGGATTCTATGCAATCTTTCGTAAGCGCAAACTGGTTCCAGACGGGTATAACAATATCACAATTCATATTTACCTATTTACGGCGGGCGAGAAAATCGCCTATCGCCAGGTAGTCAAGCCCTGAACCGAGATACATCGTAACGGCATCTTCGGGGCTGCACACCATCGGCTCGCCTCTCCTGTTAAGGGACGTATTTATCAAGACCGGCACACCGGTCTTCTCAAAGAAATGCTTGAGCAACCGGTGGAACCTGGGGTTATCATCCCCGCTGACGGTCTGCGGCCGCATAGACCCGTCGACATGCACGACTTCGGGTATCCGGCCTTTCCATTTTTCCGTAACTTGAAAACTGAGCGTCATGAACGGCGCGTCCATATCTCTGCCTATGATCTCTTTTGCGTATTCGCGCAATATCGAAGGGCAGAACGGCCTCCACTTCTCCCTGAACTTCACCATCTCGTTTATGCGGTCACTAGTTCCCGGGATCGTAGGATTACCGAGTATCGACCTGTTGCCGAGCGCGCGGGGGCCGAATTCCATCCTGCCCTGGAACCACCCGACAACCTCGCCGCTTGCCAGGAGCCCGGCAACCTCTTTTTCTATATCGCTTGAGTGCCGGTATTCAAGCTCAGGCCTCTTCAAGCTCCTGATCATCTCGTCGTTTGTGTATTCGGGACCGAGGTACGCGTTCTTCATCGGCGCTATCTTATCGCCGAGCATATTAGCCGCGAATACCGCGGCGCCCAGCGATGTGCCGGCATCGTGCGACGCCGGCTGGACGAATATATTCTTGACCATGGGACTTTCGACAAGTTTACGGTTCAAAGAAACGTTGAGCGCGCACCCTCCCGCATAGGCCAGGTTGCCGGTCCTCCGGAGCACGTTCGCCAGATGGAAGTCCATAAGTTTCATTACCGAATCCTCGAATATTTTTTGGGTCGCGGCGGCGATGTGAGTATACGGCTCTTCGAGCCCGTCTCCTTTTCTCGGCGGGCCGAAGCGGTCGACAAGTTTCCTGGGTATCATCGCGTACTTTATATATCTGCGGGAGCGGATCGGCCAGACATATTCCGGGTTCGTCTTAAAGGTGCGGCCGTCGCATGAGATGATATCCGAAAGGGAGACTTTGGATGCGTCGCCGTACGGCGCCATGCCCATGAGTTTATACTCCCCGTCATTAGGGTCGAAACCGAGATACGCCGTCATCGTGGAATAGAACCGTCCGAGCGAATCGGGCAGGTCGATCTCTTTTATCTTCCTTATCCCGCCGCCGGACCCTTCAGCAAAGAGCGTCGAGGTGAATTCACCGCTTCCGTCGATACTCATGATCGCCGCCTCTTTGAAACCCGACAGGAGGTAGGCGCTTGCGGCGTGCGCGATATGATGCTCCACGAAGAAGACCTTCTCCGGCGCGACCTTGATGCCAAAACGGCCGAGCATTTCGAAGACCGCCTTTCTTGTAGAGGCGGACTGCTTGCCGGACTTGACTATCGCTTTATATGCGCGGGAGGGCTCGGAAAGAGCCGTCTTAAAAGCATATTGCCATCTTTTCGCGTTGAACGCGTCGAAGGACCACGGGAAAGCCACGGCATCTATCTCTTCGGGCCGTGTGGCCGACTGTTCCAGGCAATATTCGATCGACTTAAGGCACGGCTTACCGACGGCATGTTTCTGCCTTATGAGCCTCTCTTCCTCGACGGCTGCCACCACCTTCCCGTCTACCACGATAGCCGCGGCCGGATCATGTAAAAATCCCGGGCCGCCGAAACCTAACACCCTCATTTATATTTCTCCTGATTATCTTCCCAGTATTTTGCGTATATAAGGAACCTCCGCCAGGCCGAAAGCATCGCGAAGACCAGGCCGTGCAGGCCGTCCCTGTAAGCGCCTCTCTTTACATATATCTTGAAGAATAATTTGACCGGCCCGAAGATCAATTCTTTACGGAGTTTCTTCTCCGGCAAAAGACCCGCTTTCTCGTATAACGCCCTCGCTTCCATCCCGCTGTAAAAATCCTGCGTGGCGACGTAATGGTGGATATCCGGAAAATTATAATGCTCCATCACCGCGTCTATCTCGCCCGTGGGGCCGTCGACCTTAAGTTCTTCCGAGATCCTTCCGCCCGAGAACCTTGCCTTACCTTTCCTGAATAACCGCAAAGGCCTGTGCAGACCCTCTCCGCCTGAAGTGAGGAATTTTCCGCAAAAATTATTCAGCCTTTTGAACCTGAAAGCGGAGATGGCGGATCCGCTCCTTAATATCTCGCTCACCTTTTCACGAAGGCCGTCCGTAACGCATTCGTCCGCATCCATCTGCAATATCCAGTCACCCGACGCGCGGTCGCTGCCCAAGTTCCTCTGTTCGGAAAAATTACCGTTCAATGGATGGGCTATTACTTTATCCGTGTACCGCCTGGCTATCTCGACGGTCGAATCCGTGGAATTATCATCGATCACGATGATCTCATCCGCCCACTTAACGCTCTCCAGGCACCTGGCGACGATATCCTCTTCGTTCCTGGTCAGCACTATCACGGACAACTTCTCTCTTTCGGGAATACTTGTCATACGATCGAACCCTTATCCTTACCCTTCTTCTCTTTCGTAAGCCTTACGGCCTCTTCGGCCAAAGAAGCGACGCTATCCCGGAAGATGACGTCTGCCGGAATAAACCGCATAAATGGCTTTAAAAACGAGTAGAACCTCCTGTCATCCGTAAAGATGAAGTCCGTCTTCTTCTGATGCTTCCTGCTTCTATTCGACATTATATAAAGGAGGGCCGCAATGCCAAAGAAGGCCCCGGGAAACCCCAGTATCTTGATGTTGGTATGTTCGTATGGGACCTTGTCGCCTTTGCGCGAGAGCACAACTACTTTATTCTGGTCCATGCACATCTTCCGGAGGATACCCTTAGAGCCTGCCAGATCGCTTAACGCGAATACGACGCGCAGCGGATACCCCCACCTCTTATAAAATATCCTGCCGTTCCGCTCCATGAGCGCGGATATCTTCTGCTGATGCATCGTCTTCTTCATCGTCACGTTCCTGATATGATAGACGAACGCGCCCTTCGCCTTTACGCACCGGTAGCCGGCCTCTATCGCTTTCAGAGAATAATCCCTGTCGTCATAGTAGACGGGGATATATACGGGATCCAGACCGCCTATTTTATCGACCACCTCGCGCTTAACAACTAAACAGTGTCCCCTGCACCAGTCCATATCGACCGTCTGGCCGGCATATTTTTTCAATTCCCCGGCGCGCGTCTCTACGTCCTGGCCTTCCGGCAGTTCCCATTCCGGGTTCGCTATGCCGATCCCGGCGTCTTTGGCAAAGACGTCCGAGAGCTCTTCCATCCAGCCCGAAGCGAATACAGTATCGTCGTTCTGGAAAGAGACGAATTCAGAATCTTTCGAAAGCGCGAGCCCTTCGTTTATCGACCTGATCCAGCCCAAATTTTCAGGCGGCTTTATAAGGACCATATCCAGCCTGCCGGACCCGGAGACCTCCTTCAAATAGGAGGAGGCCTCTTCCGACGCGCCGTTATCGATTGCAATGAGCCTGACAGGATAGCGTGTCGACTTAATAAGGCTCTCTATGCAGTCCTTTATAAGCGCGGTCTGCCCGCACGTCGGCAATATTATGTCACATCTCTTGACGTTCATATTTTTAGATTCATCTTGGCAAGCATCTTATCCGCTTCATTGACCCTGTCTACGGAAGACGCCCGCTTGCCCCACTCCACCATCTCCCGCATCCCGTCGTCAAAATTTACGGATGGCTTAAAGCCCAGCTTCTTTATCTTAGATATATCGGCAAAACAGTGGCGTATGTCGCCCACCCTGTACTCATTCTTTATAATGACTTTCGGTTCTTTACCATAGAGCCGGCTTAAGGTCTTCGCTATATCGAGCACGCTTGTAGGTTTGCCCGTACCGACATTAAAATATTGATAATCCGCTTCCTTAGAGTTCATTACGAGGATGTTCGCAGCCGCTATATCCTTCACGCTTACAAAATCCCTCGTCTGGCGGCCGTCTTCGTAGATCAAGGCCGGATTATTGCTCTTGATCCGGGACTGGAATATGGCGCAAACGCCCGTGTAAGGGTTCGAAAGAGACTGCCTAGGGCCGTAAACATTGAAGAACCTCAATGCGACCGCAGGCAGTTTATAGGCCTTGGCCAGGTTGAGCACTATCTCTTCCTGATCCTTCTTCGAGATCGCATAGATAGAATTTGAGCGCAGGATCTTCTCTTCCGTAGTCGCTGCCGGTCTTAACGGGGCCGAACATTCAGGGCATGAATATTCCCATATCTTTCTCTTAAGGTCCGCTTCATCCCTCTCTATGGGCTCGTATGGGCCGCACTTGTCGCACCTGTAAGCGCCTTCGCCGTATATGCTCATCGAGCTTGCGACGATCACTTTCCTTATCTTCAACTTCGTCCTGTTCGAGATTATATGCTCCATAAGAACGGCTGTGCCGAGCGTATTATGATCCACATATTTTTTGATCTGATACATGGACTGCCCCACGCCGACCTGCGCGGCAAGGTGAAATACTACATTTACGCCATCCATCGCCTTTTCCAGGTCCTTAGGCTTTCGGACATCCCCTTTCAGGTACTCGGCCGCCTTATTCAGGTAATCCGGTCTCTTGCCGCCATGCACCTGCTCTTCAAAGATATCGAGGACCCTCACCTTGTGCTTACGGCTGACCAGCTCGTCCACTAAATGAGAGCCTATGAATCCCGCTCCTCCCGTAACCAGCACTTTTTCTACCATAACTATCCTCCGATTTGCCGTAGTTCGACTGTACGCAAATCGTCCCGAGCTGCTGCTGTTTGACTCCCGCAGCGAGGGACTACTTTCTTCCGCGTATCTCTTCGACTATCCGCCCGGCTTCCGCCGTCATCCCGGAACACGGCTTCATCAAGACCGTCTTTGTAGTATGCACCGGGTAGAAAAATCTCAAAAGCGCCGCGGTCTTATCGTCATCGATAAATACGGCATCATACTTCTTTCTCTTCTTGGTACCGAAAGCGCGTTCGACTATCCTTACGAAGGTCTGAAGCTTCGCAAATTTCTTACCGATAAAATTGAACTTTATATTCTGGTGAAGAGGCATGCCTATCTTCCCGGAGGCAAGCTCTATCCTGCGCCTTGCCTGGGCCTCGTCCCCGATTATCCAAAGGTTGACCCAGCACCACTCTCTCGCCAGCAGGAGGAGCGTCTTTAAAACCGTCTCTATCCCGTCATCCGTAACATCCTTATCTATGGAGAAGACGGTCCCTATCCTCAGGTGCCTGGGCCATTTTTTTAAATACTCCGCCTGCCCTTTAAGCGTAAAGCTATCTCTTGCGCCTGCAGCCTTGAAAGAGAGATGCTCTTTATGGTAGACATATGCGGAGTGGACGGACGCGCACAGGTATCCCGCCCTCAATGCTCTCATCGAATAATCGGTATCGTCATATCCGCCCATACCGAAAACTTCGTCCAGATAACCTATCTTATCTATGACCGCGCGCTTGATAAGCGTGCAGAAACCAAAGCATTGGTTCATCTCCATATATCTGTCGCCGTTGGCCTCAACATGTTTCGCATATTCATCTATCGAGCGTTCACAATGGCCGTTACATAAAGGATTCATCAGGCCTATATCGGGATGCTTTTCGGCGAAACTTATCAATCTATCCAGCCAGCCTGCGCCGGGTATGGTGTCATTATTCATGATACATACGTAGGGCGCCTCCGAAGCTTTAAGCCCCTGGTTCACCGCTTTTACGTATCCGAGGTTCGTCTCGTTGCGTATAAGCCTGATCTCCGTCGAAGACCCGGATTTAAGCTGCCGCAGATAGGCTTTCGTTTCGCCGTCGCTTCCGTTATCTATCAATATAAGCCGGTAAGGACGCTTCGTGGCCCTCATGATAGCTTCGATACATTCCCTGGTAGACTCCAGCTGGTTCCATACCGGTATCACAATATCGCACATCATCGCTTGATCGCTTCCTCCGCCGCCCGGAAGACTTCGTCGACCGTGATCGTATCCAGGCATCGCCTTTCATCGCAAATATTATATTTAAACTTTTTGTAACACGGCCTGCATGGCATATCCTTCCGGGATAAGATAGTATGGTCCGCACCCCTGGGGTAAGGGCCATAGGTAGCCTCGTCTACAGGGCCGAAGAGCGATACGGTCCTTACGCCAAGACCTGCCGCCATGTGGAGCATGCCCCCTTCATTCGTTATTACTACCTTGCACCTCGCGAGGATGCCTATAAGTTTTTCGATCGAGGTCTTCCCGCTATAGTTCAGCGCCCTGCCACCCGTCCCGGCCCGCACCTCTTCGCAGATAACGGTCTCCTTTGAATTTCCCAGCAATACTACCCGTGCTCCGCATTCTTCGATAAGCCTGTTGGCAAGCGCGGCGAACTTCTTCCTGTCCCAGCGCCTGCGGCTGGCATCCTGCCCCCAGCTTGCGCCGCAACCGGGCACCATCCCTATCAACAGGTCCGTTTTACCGATATGATTTTCCTCCAGGAATCTCTCTCCGAAACTCAAACTTGTGGCGGAAGCGTATACCTTCGGAGAGACTATATCCCTGGATACATTGATGCCGAGAAGACGTAATACGTCGAGATAATGCTCGACCACGTGCTTATTGTCAAAGCTCTCTATATCTATCTTATGCGTAAGGAACCTGCCCCTGTTCCTGTAATTAAAACCCGCCCTAGTCTTTATACCTATCAATTTAAACAGCATGCTGCATTGATAGTTCAGCGAAAGGTCTATCGATATGTCGAACTTTTCCCGTTTTATATTCCGTAAAAAAGAGACCGCTTTTACCACACATCTTATCTTGGAGCGGCGCCATATCTCTCTGTACTCGTCCTTTTCATAGACAAATACCTTGTTTAAATGCGGGTTCGTCTTTATGAGCTCCGAGACGCGCCTGTTACAGATATAGCCGATATAGGATCTTGGGAAGACCTTTCTTACGACCTCTATAAGCGGCGTCGAGAAGATAACGTCTCCTATCCCGAACGGGTTTGTGATCAATATCTTCATATTAAGTCCCCGCCTCAATTTTAGAAATATTGATCGTGGCCGACAGTATGCCTAAAGAAAGCCAGAAGAGCGCTGCCAGCGGAAGCGAGTAGAGGCTAGTATCTACGGCGCTGTGGATAAGGAATGCCGACAGTCCCAGACCGGCGCCCAGAACGATAGAATAATAAAAACTATCCTTGATGTAAGCAAGAGATCTGAAGGCGTTATATAAAACCGAAATAACAAAAACCAGGAAAGCGATGAGCCCGACCAGGCCTATCTCTGCGGCCATCTGGAGATAACAGTTGTGCGCATAGCTGCCGTGGGAATCCCTGAATTTATCCTCCCGGACCTTCATGTAGTTGTCGTAGAAAGTATTGAGCCCGTTCCCTATGACCGGATGACGCATTAATATAGTCGTGCTGTTCTTCCACATGACCGATCTGTCATTTACGCTTGCCATAGACAAAAGGCGATGTTCCATATTCAACGCTCCCGCCATCACTACGATGACCAGCAATAAGAGCCACCCTATCCTTTTTAATTTGACGATGCAAAGCAGTATGAAGGAGAAGAAGAAAGCCGCCCAGGCGCCTCTTACTTTAGTTATTATAAGGAAGTACAGCAGAGCCGCGAATAATACTGAACCGATCACATTCTTCCGGATATCTCCCTTTACGAATAAAGCGAACGCAAAGGCCGGGAATATAAAGACCAGCATCCAGGCCGCAAAATCGTTGGGGAACGGGAAAGACGCCGTAGGAAAGCCGCGGAAGTTCGGCCATTCCTTGGTGTACAGAAAAGAGGTGTACTTATGCAAAAAATCCTCGTGCGTAATGAAGTACTGGGCGAAAGCATCGACCAGCATAACGGCGCATGACAGGGCGGCGATCATAATGAAGTTCGAAAGTTTCTCGCGGGTATTTATGATCTCTTTGGTTATAAGAAAGAGCGCGGCGAATTTCAGCGTTTTAGAGAAGAAGGCCCGCGCGCTTAAGGCCAGCTGCGAGGTTTGAGTGTTGAATATCGATATAAGCGATGCCGCCACAAAGATATAAAGGAATATTTCGATATGTGTATTCACGAGGATACGCTCTCTTGCCAGTATCTTCTTTGCAACGATACTTACGATACCGACGGCTATCGAGATCTCCACGATCGACTTCGAGAACGGCAGTGTAAATATAATAATGTAAAGCGACCACGCCGCTATCTTATCAAGAAAGAAAACTAACCGCTCAGTTTTCATAAGCCCCTTTTTTTCTTCCGTAGCGTTTTGTATCGACAAGGCTTAAGCGCACGCCAAGTAAAAGCATTATAACGACCGTGGCAACCAGGAGCGGGATCCCTATGCGCCAGTGCACATTGCTTATGGCCAATGCCATGAGACCAAGGAAGATACATATGGCGTAAATAATAAGCACCGTTTTGAAACGCTTAAATCCTATGAGGGCCAGGCGATGCGAAGAATGGTCTTTGCCGCCCTGGAATATCGACCGTCTTTCCAATATGCGCATTACGGAGACCAGGGTCGTATCGAAGATAGGATAACCAAGCACCAGGATCGGGACCATGATAGAGGTAGTGAGTATATAAGTCTTCCAGTTGCCCATTATCGCGATAGCGGAAAGCACGTACCCCAATACCAGGCTGCCTGTGTCTCCCATAAATATGCTGGCTTTCGGGAAATTGTATTTGATAAACCCGAGCGCGCCTCCGGCAAGCGCAAACGCCACGGCGCTCACTTCATGCTGTCCGTTCAAATACGATATTATACCGAAGAATACGGCCGCGATAGCGGCTATACCGGCGGACAGGCCGTTCATGTTATCCAAAAGATTTAAAGCGTTCGTTATGCCGATTATCCAGATATATGTAATAACGATGCTCAGATAATAATTATTGACGAACTCTATCCTGAGGCCGGATTTGATTATGATCATCGCCGCCAGGAATTGCCCCAGGAGCTTAAAGTTAGGCATCATCCCCATCTTATCGTCGATAAGGCCGATGATAAATAATATGAGCGCGCCTATCAGTATCGCCCTGACCGGCGGCAGAGCGATAACCGCTTCTTTTGTCAGCAGGGATATCGCAAAGGCAGCGAATATCGATACGCCTCCCAGGAGAGGCATAGGATGGGCGTGCACCTTATTATCCTGCGGATGATCGAGATAGCCGAATTTTGTAGCCACCGTTCTTATGAAAGGCGTCAGCAAATACGCTATAAAGCCCGCTATGAAAAAAACATCCAGTATCTGAATATAGTTCATCTTTTATCTCTGCCCTTTTCCGATATCATCTATCATCGTATAAAGCATCTCATCCATCTTTATCTTCGGATTAAAACCTGTAAGAGACCTAAGCTTTTTTATATCCGGCTCCCTGTGCCGCATGTCTTCAAACCCCCCGCTGAAGGCTTTTTCATACGGTATCCTTACTATCATAGACCCGGATGCGCACATATGCTTTATCCTGCCGGCTAAAGCATTTATCGTCACCTTATTATAGGGGTTGCCTATATTGAATACCTCACCCACCGCGGACCTGTTCTTCGATAACAAGACGAGCGCTCTTACGGTATCCCTTACATCGGTAAAACATCTCGATTGCTTCCCGTCGCCATATATAGTTATGGGCTTCCCCGATAGCGCCTGTTTTATGAAGCGCGGCACGACCATCCCATACCTGCCCGTCTGCCTCGATCCGCATGTATTGAAGAATCTCGCTATGACTACCGGCAAATGCTTCTCTCTCCAATACGCGAAGGCCAGGAACTCATCGAGCGCCTTTGTGCAGGAATAGCTCCATCTTGATATAGTCGTCGCGCCCAGGACCCTGTCGTCGTCTTCTTTGAATATCCGTTTGCCCGGCCTGTCCTTGCCGTATATCTCGGAAGTGGATGCGACCACAACCTTCTTGTTCCCCAGCGAATGGGCAAGCTCAAGGACTATCTCGGTACCTTCTACGTTGGTCTTGATAGATTCGAGCGGATTATCGATTATATACTGCACGCCGACCGCGGCGGCAAGGTGATAAACCATATCGCTCTCTTTGATAAGGCGTCTCATAGTATTACGGTTCATTATAGTATCGATATGATATGAGAACTTAGGATCTCTTTTCAGGTGCTCGATATTCTTAATGCTACCCGTAGAAAGGTTATCGATCACCGTAACCTTTTCTCCATTCTCCAGCAGTCTCTCCGCCAAATGCGATCCTATGAAACCTGCGCCGCCCGTTATAAGATTTTTCATAGGTTTCATTTTCATTTTAAGCCTCCAGCCTTTTTAGCACTATTCTTTTTATTTACACAATCCAGGTAGAGATCTTCCGTCTCCCTGATCAGCCGATCCTTATGAAAGGCCTTCCTGACAGATTCCCTGCCGGCCGCCCCCATCTCTCTCCTCCTGCCGTCGTCTTTTATAAGATCCGTTATGCCTCCTGCAAAGCCTTCGACATCACCCGAAGCGAACAATAACCCGTCTTTACCGTCCGTAACGATATCGGCTACGCCGCCCACCGATGTCGCGACGACCGGCCGCGCCGATGCCATGGCCTCGATAAGCGAAACCGGCGTCCCTTCATTCAAGGAGGTAAGCGCCACCACATCCAGATCCGCGTATACCTCCGCGACATCCATCATCCAGCCCGTGAATAGTACATCATTATCCAGCTTAATCTTTTTGGCTTCTTCTTCGAGATGCGCCTTGAGCTCCCCGTCCCCTATTATAAGGAATTTTATCTTCTTGCCCGGCGCGCTATCGATGATCTTGCGGGCCGCGCTCAAGAACATCCCGTGGTTCTTTATAGGAACGAGCCTGCCCACGATACCGACAAGCAGGGTATCCGGCGCGATACCCAGCTCTTTTCTCAGGCCGCCTTTGGATCCGTCGTTATCTAAAAATCTCTCCAGCTCAAACCCCAGCTTTATAACTATAGATTTTTTATCCGGCACTATCCTCAAGCCGTTCACTATCTCATCCCGGACGCTTTTGCTTACAACAATGACCTTATCGGTAAAGATCGCCAGGAACCTCTCGATAATAAGGAAGACCTTCGTCTTTACGGGGTTGAAATAACCGTCAAAGACATGCCCGTGGAAAGTATGTATCTTCACCGGCACGCCCGCAATTATAGCGGCAAGCCTCCCCAGCGTCCCCGCCTTCGCCGTGTGCGTATGGACGATGTCCGGCTTTATCCTCATCAATAATTTTACCAGTTTTATAAGAGCCGGGAGATCTCTGGAACTTATCTCCCTCCCCATTTCCGGTATATAATCGACTTTCACGTTTTTCCGCTTCGCAAGCCATGACATATCGCCCTCTGACGCATCGGGCTTTCCGGCTACAAAATACGTTTCGAAGATATCTTTATCCAGCCCCTCAGCCAGCAGTATCGTATGAATGGCTGGACCGCCTATATTCAACCTGGTGATTATCCTGACGACCTTTATCTTTCCCTTAGCAGCCTGGGCCACTGATCTTTTTCCTTCGCATAAAGAATCCGGCGAAAATACTGGTCTCTCTTATACCTTCCGCATGGATATCGCTCGACAGAACAACTATACCCAGCAGCGTAAAGGCCACGCGGATCGTCCAGCCGAACGGACCTACCGGCATCTTAATGGCCAGCGAGATTACCATATTAGTTATAAGCGCCGCAACGCCTATCGAGATCATCGTCTTTGGTGTGGCTGCGCGAAGAACGGTCTTTACATACCGGATAGATCCGTTTATGATGCTATGACTAAAATAAGCGGCTGCCTTTTCCTTCTTTTTATTAACAAACGGGACTAGCCGGCTGGCTATCCTGCTATCCGCGATCTTCAATGAGCTGCCCTTTTTAGCCTGCGTAATTTTCATTAAGAAGCTTTCATTCAGGCATGTTTTGAATGCCCTCCGGATCTCCAGTATCCTATCATATGAAACTGAGCTCTCGTAGAACCCCTCTATCTTAGCTTCAAGAGAATGGTACCTTTTTAAAAACTTTTTCATGATGCCGGCAGCTTTGCTGTCCGGGAACATATGATTATTCATTTATATCCAGAGTTTTGTCTCTCTCCAACCCTACGACTAAACCCGGGAGGTTGTAAAGGTCCGTGGTGAAAGTGATCGCATTGCCCACCTTTACCGGGATAGCCTTATAATAAAGGGTGCCTTCTTTTTTCAGGCATAAGATATCGGCATTGACCACGATATCTTTCTTGACCGGGTGATCGATCGTCGTCAGCATCTTATTGTCCACCGTGACCCAAACTTTAGACGGTTTGACATTTGCTATGGCGGTCAGCCTGCCTATAGTCTTTCCGAGAGGATCTTTTTCAACGTCTCCGGCCGATATTATACTGCTGAACTCGGGCTCTGTTTCTACAAGCTTTATCTTAACGGATACCCATTCTTTATCTTCTGTCTTCTCGCCCATGCTGACGATCTTATATCCGATGAATATCAGCGGCACAAAAGAGACCAATATAAGGATAACGGAAAGGTCTATTACGTTTATCAACCCGAAGAGCCTGCCCTTTTGATCAATTATCTTCGCCACTTTGATCCCCCTTTCTATCCATAGCCAATTGCATCAGACAGCTCATCTCTTCGATGCGTTCCGTCCAGCTGTTCCGCTTTGCCGATTCTATCCGCTTCTTAACAAGCTTCTCGCTTTTGTCGGAGATCGCCGCTTCCGTCTTCCTGTCGAAATCGGCCCGATCAGTACTTACCGATACCAGCTCGTCGTTCGCTTTATTGAAATCGATGACCTCCGGCAGACTTGTCGAGACGACCGGTTTGCCCATAGAATGATATTCGTTCAGCTTGGTCGGGAATACCGTTTTGGTATAGTCATTGATCTCGTACGGTATCAAACAGACGTCGAATTTATTTATATATAACGGCAGGTCCTTGAAATCTTTTTTACCCAGCAGGAAAACATTCTTCCGTGATTCGACCTCGGAGATATCTGTTTGCGCCGGGCCGACCATAACTATCGACCAGTCGGGATGCTTATCCGCCATAGATCTTATCAATCTGAAGTCGACGTGTTTGTGCAAACCCCCTACATATCCGATGACGGGGCCCTTTATTCCTCTGATATCTTTAGGCAGCGCGCTGTTGGCGCGATCATAGTTCTCAAATGTCTGGATATTCACTCCAAAGGGGAATATGTGGACATTTTTATTGAAGCGCAGGCATCTCTCTTTGAGCACGTTTCCCTGGACAAAGACCAGGTCGCACTTCCTTATTACCTCATCCTCCGTCTTCTTGACTTTTTTCGGGTCGTCGACCAGCTTATAGAAATCCGCTATGCAATAATAGACCAGCATCTTTCTGTCTATATTATTTATGATATCTATCGCTATCCCTGTGGGCAAAAATGTCCATATAATAGGGTCGCGGAAGTTCGTCGCCTTCATCCATTTTTTAAGCGCCCGGAGCAGGATATTCCTGTTGATGAACCTGGCGATCCTGGAATAAGGAAAAGGCAGGACGATCGGAGAGTAGACGAAAAGGTTCTCCCGCTCTTCCCTGAAACCCTTGGCGCTCTTTATCCAGCTTAGGAGCCTCTTCTTTAAGCGCGGGATATCCCTGATGCCCGGAACTCTAACGCCGGTATTCTCTATGAACAATACCCTGTTGCCGTTCCTGGCAAAGGTGGCCATTATCTCCTGGTGCCCCTGCCAGATGAAATCCCAGTCTATCGTGGATATACAGATTATGTTCTCGTTCTTAAGCATTATCACCCTGCGATCTTTTTTCCTGCCCTAATATTATAGCCTAATATTATATAATAAAATTATGGCTAAGACAATAAAACACTATAGCCTCATGTCTTGACTATGCGGGAGAAGTATCCGATGGCCGCCTTCAGGTTAAGCCATAACCGTTTAGGGGTTAACCGATGGGGAAATATCTTTGTCTGGTATATGTACATGCTTAATAGATTGTTCAAGGCGATAAATGGCAGCATGACCAGGCGATGCCCGATAAATGGCAGCGTCATCTTCGAAAGGAACGGGGATGCGGCCAGCAGCCCGAAGCTATCGGACAGGTTCTTCTGTTTTCGTTTAACATCCTCGGAAAAATTGAGCAATGACTTGCCGTAAAATACGGAATTGAACTTCCCGCCGACATCCGGGGTATAATGCCCCCGACTGATGGCATAGTCCGTAAGTCTCAACTTCGGATAAGGCTGGAATATTGGCGCCGTTATGGCGGTCGGAGCGCACTTCCGGGCAAATTTAAGAGTTTCGAGGTCTTTTTCGAATGTGGTCCCGGGCAGGCCGAGCATCACTGTCGCGAAACTGCGGATATTATGCCTGTGCATTACCCCGAAGGCGTCCAGCATCGTTTCGTCGCGGATATTACGCGTCAGCAAGTTTTTGCGGTCCTCTTCGTTGCCGCATTCGATAGCCAGGCATATGGACTTTAACCCGGCCCCTTTCAGCATCGTTATGATCTCATCGGTGATATTATTGGGGTTCATCACACAGCTGAACGGAAGGCCCGCCCTTTTCGGATATTCTTCGCAAAACTCTTCGAGCCACTTATCGCGTGTCAGCACAAAATAGTCGCTGTTGAAACGGATGAATTCGAGAGGAAAACGTTTTTTTACGAAAAGGACCTCTTCGATCAGGCGGCCGACGCTGTATTGCCTGATGATCCTGCCTTTGCCTTTATAAAGACTGTGGAACTGGTGATTAAAGCAATAGCTGCAATTATACGGACAACCGCGGGATGACATGAATAATTTTATAGGGAAATCTTTCAAAAAGGAGCAGGCAGAATAGTACCCTTCATAATCCGGTATGGGAAGGCTGTCCATGTCCTGAACGAGAGGATAAAGCTCTGTTTTCCGCTTTTCTCTCGTCAAGACGTTGAGGATCTCCGAACCGTCCGAACCGCTGCCGACCGCATCTATAAGCTTCATCAGGGCCACCTCGCCTTCCCCGACGACAGAATAGTCTATGTTGTGGTTGAGCAATGCTTCGGGGAAATAAGTGGGGTGTGGTCCGCCAAAAATAGAGACGAAACGATGGGATCTCTTCAGGGCATCGTTCAGGCCGGCCATGGCGGCGAACTCGCCGCTGAATGCCGACCAGCCTATAACGTCGGGGGACCATTCTTTGACGATCTCCGCAACCGCCGAAGGGACAAAACGGACAAAGCGCGTCTGGTGCCCGCTCTGTTTTGCGATCGCGGAGAGGCACATCGGGCCGTAAGATTCCGCGACCCCCACATTAGTGACGACAAATAGAATGCGCATAGTTTTAACTCACTTGTAGACTATCCTTAATCTGAAGAGCGCCGCGATCAAACCGAGGGCGGCCTTATAGTTGAATTTATATTCTTTGAGCGCTTTAACATACCAGCCCATGCATTCCTTAAAATTCTTCTTGTGTTGCTGCATCCTTCCGGCGGCGCACATCACCGAAGAGAGCCGCCTCTTTATCAGGATTTGGGTCTTCCGGTCTTTAGCCTCAAACTGAGAGAAATTACGTTTCAACAGGTTGATCATATTGACGCTATTAACCTCGCTCGCGTTCAAAAAAGCGCCTTCTTCGGTCACGCGGTAGCACCCGAGGACATCCGGCAGAAAATAAAATTTGTACCGCTTCGACAGCCTCAGCCAGTATTCATAATCCTCGACGGCAAACAGGTCCCTGTCTTCGCAGAATCTGACGTTATCGTCGAAAAAGACCTTCCTCCTTATGACGACCGCCGAAGTATGAAGACAATTGCCTTTAAAGAGGAGCCTGGAGTACATGTCGTCCTGATAAGGCCCATAAGAAGTGTAGCGTAATATCTTTTCTTCGTACATGATCGCTTCGTTGTGGCATACCAGGTCGACGTCTCTCATCGAATCGAGGGCCTCCTTGCATCTCTCCAGCTTCTCCTTATACCAGAAGTCATCGCCGTCCATCAGGGCTATATACTTTCCTGCGGCAAGCTTCATCCCGGAGTTCCTTCCGTTCGCGGGGAGGCCGCTGTTCTCCTGATGATAATATTTTATGCGCTTATCATGAAAAGACGAGACCACCTCTTTCGTATTATCCCGCGATCCGTCGTCGAATACTATCACCTCAAGATCATCGAAAGTCTGGTCGAGCACCGACCGTATCGCCTGGCCTAGGTACCTGGCATGATTATAGGCGACGATAATGACGCTGATATCCGGATTGCTCATGACGGCCCCTTCACATATCTTTGATACCACAACTCCAGCATGAGTAACGCCCACAGTTGTGGCGCAAGATCTCTTCTCTTTCCCACGTGGTCCTCTACCATCTTCCGCACTACATCCTTTTTGAAATATAAGCTGCTGAAAGAAGACGCGGAAAAGACCGTCTCCTCCATAAGACCCTTAAGCTCGTTCCTGAACCATGCGCCCACAGGCATCCCGAAACCCATCTTTCTTCTATGGAGATTTTTGTCGGGGACGAGCCCTTTAAGAGCCTTCTTCAATATATACTTCTTCACAAAATTCTTCATCTTATACTGCGCGGGCAGCCCGGCCGCAAATTCCATCAGTTTATGGTCGAGGAACGGTGAGCGCGCCTCCAGCGAATTTGCCATACTGGCGATGTCGACTTTCACCAAAAGATCGTCGGGCAGATAAAGATTTACATCCGCCGCAAGCAGGCGGTCCAAAAGATCGCCGATGCCGGCGTCGGATATGTATGGAGAGACTAAGCTCTCGGGGTCATCTCCTTTAATATCGCAAAGTTCGCCTTTAAGTTTCTTATTAAATATGCTCATCCATCGGATATATCGCGAAGCCGGAGGGAGATCGATCCCCTCGAAGAACCGCTTTATCTTCCTGATGCTATTTTTCGAATCGGCCGAATCCGGTAAAGCATCCATTAAGAATCTTGCGCACTTTTTGGCCGGCCCCGGCATCCTGCCGTAGATATCGGAGGCGAGCATGGCCTGGTACCTTTCATATCCCGCGAACGATTCGTCTCCCCCGTCGCCGTTCAAGGCCACCGTCACGAACCGTCTCGTCTCCCGGCATACGTAATACGTCGGGATAGCCGAAGAATCGGCGTACGGTTCCCCGTACTTTTCGACGAGAAGCGGCAATACGCTAAGGGCTTCCGGTTTAACTACGAACTCATGATGCTCCGTATCGAACTTCTTCGCTATCGCCCTGGCGTATGCCAATTCGTTATAGGCCTTCTCTTCGAATCCTATCGAAAAGGTCTTCACCCGCCCCCCGGCAAGCTCGCTCATCAAACCTACCACCGCGCTCGAATCTATACCGCCGCTTAAAAAAGCTCCCAGAGGGACGTCGCTATAAAGCCTTATCTTTACGGCCTCTTTAAGCAGCCTCAGTACCTCGGCGGCCGCATCTTCTTCCGTTATCTTGATCTTATTGGAATAGTCGAGCTTCCAGTAACGTCTTATCGCCACCCGGTTATTCTGGAAAGTGAGGATATGGGCCGGCGGCAGTTTCGACACCTTTCGATAGACGGTCGATGGCGCCGGGATATATCCGAAGGTAAGATAACGGCTTATAGCCCCGTGATCGATATCGTTTTTTATGATACCGCTCTTCAGAAGCGATGCAAACTCGGATGCAAAACAAAGCGTTTCTCCGTCGTGATAATAGATAAAAGGCTTCTTGCCCGTCCTGTCCCTGGCCGCCAGGAGTTTCTTCTTCTTAGTATCCCATATGGCAAAAGCAAACATACCCCGGAGATATTTGACGCACTCTTCGCCGTACTCTTCGTAAAGATGTATCACCGTCTCGGTATCGGTATTGGATATGAATCTGTGCCCTTTCTTTTCGAGCCCTACCTTCAGTTCCCTGTAATTATAGATCTCACCGTTCAGGACCATCCGGACAGTGCCGTCTTCGTTCGACATGGGCTGGTGGCCGCGCGGGCTCAAGTCGATTATGCTGAGGCGCCTGTGCCCAAGGATAGCCTCCGGCAGCGAGGCCTTGTCATGATATATCCCGGAATCATCCGGCCCTCTGTGGACCAGACTGCCGGCCATGGCCTTCACCTTTTCTTCCGTCGCAAGGCCGGCCCTGCTACTTATTATTCCGCATATCCCGCACACTTTATTGGACGCCCTTTCGTAAAAGATCGAGGAATTTATCCGAGTTGACCTTGAGCGAATATCTCTCTTCGATCGTCTTCCTGCCGTTCTCGCCCATCGTCCTGCGCAATTCCGGCGACTCTATAAGCTTCGATAGTTTCTCGCACCACTCTTCGCTGCCGGAGGCAAAACAACCGTTTACCCCCTCCTTTATCACTTCCATATTCATCCCGACCGGTGAAGCTACCGAGGGGATCCCCACCGACATGTACTGGATCGTCTTGAAGGCGCATTTGCCCTTTGTCCAGTCGCTGTCGGGCATGGGCATTATACCTATATCGAATTCCTGCAGGTCGCTTATTTCGCTTTCCAAAGACCAGTCCCTGTAGATCAATCCTGGGCAGAGGAAGTCGTCGGACATCGCGCCGATGATCCTTATTTCGACATTCTTGTACTTTCCCAAGATAGCCTTGAAGACATCGTCGATGCCTTTAAGATATACCGATGTCGTCGGCGTACCCATCCAGCCTATAACTACCTTCCGGGCGTCTTTTTTACCGCCGGCCGGCCTGTATCTAGTCGTGTCTATGCACGTCGGCAGGACGGCAACCTTCTTATTCAAGGCCGCAGCGTAATCTTTCAAAAACCGGTTCCCCGCTATGATAGTATCCGCAATCCGTATCACAGTCCTGACCTTCGCGGGTTTTTTAAGGAAGACCGCGTCGTCGAAATCGTATATCATCCTTTTCCCGAATATCCTGAAGAGCCATTCGAATATATGATCCTTTGCCGGGAACGCCTCCCTGTGGATAAATACGGCATCGTAATCCAGGCTGCGCAAAAGGTCCACAAGCCTCAGGAAAGAAAAACCCAGGAGGTAGGCGAACTTCTTTAAATAATGGCCTCTCTTACGCAGGAGAAAATAGAAGTCGGTATTGCAAAAAGGCCTGATGCAATACGATATCTTCTTTTCATCCAGATAAGGCAGATATTGCTCGACCCTGAACCGGTTGCTGGGCCCCGATGTCGGATACGGCACTATGAAGAGTACTTTCATGCTATCTTCGGGCTCCTTTAGCGATCGATTCATAGATATTAATGTATTTCCGGGCGCCGGTCTCCACAGACAGCTTTTGCGCCGCCAGGAGGCACCTACCCCTGATATCTTCTTCTCCGAGGAGAGAGCGCAATGCCGCAATGCCCTTACTGAAAGCGCCTTCGTCGAATCCGTCTACTGCCACGCCTACGCCGTTATCCAATATAAAATCCTCCGCATCGCCCATTCCGCGGTTGATCACGACCGGTATACCCGATGCCAGGTATTCGCCTATCTTGATGGGGAACGAACTTAATCTTTGATCCGGATATTTAAAGACTATGCCTGCCGACGAGGAGGCCAGGTGGCGGGGCACGCTGTCCGGGGAGACCCCAAAGATCTCGACCGCGTTGCCGGGGAGAGCGCTCTCCTTTATATATTTTACGATCACCCCCGGATCATCCTTCGTCAAAAATATCATCCTGCTGCCGGGGAGGACCTTATTCATCTCTTCAAAGAACGATACGGTCTCTTTCAGGCAATACCAGCCGCTCAAAGACCCGAGATAAGAGATCACGAACCCCGGGCCCTTCTTCCCTGTATCAGCCGCGCCCTTGAATCTCTCCAGATCCACGCAACAGGGTATGACTTCAAGGTGTTTCTTCATCTTGTTGCGGGATAAAAACTCTTCTATCTCCGTCCTGTGATCGGTAGTCTCGCAAACTACGGCTTTCGCGCTGCAGACGCACCTGTCTTCCAGAAAACCCATCGATCTTGAGACGACGCCGCCCTTTTTCCATTTGCCGCTGATCGCATAGGCCTCGGAGAGTTTGCTCCTCGTATCGAATATCAGAGGCTTGCGCGTAATAAAAGATGCCGGGAGGGCGGCCAGCGCCGAGAAGAGGCCCCTGGCCTGGATCGCGTCGGGCTTCGCCTCGGCCGATATGATAAGTGAGGTAACGATCCCCGCAATAAGGTCGTATGCCTTCGCAAAGAATCCCGGCCGGCGGTGAAAACGTAGATACCGCCATGCTATCCCGGCCTCGGATAACTTATCCCTCATCTTCAGGAATAATGGGTTGCATTTGCCGGTATTCTCGGCTGTCTCGAACGTCAGTATAGAAAAATCATAACCTTTCTTACGGGCGGCCATTATATACGGCAGGCCCTGCGACTGAAAAAGCGGTTCCAGAATACCATTATAGGAGATATACAGTATCTTCATCTCAGCATCTTCTTAAGATCGGACCGGACGGTCTTGATAAGTATCCCGCGGAATTGTGTCAGGACGAGGTATATGAACCGTATGGGGTCTTTGATATTGTATCGTATGAAATTCGCCAGGTTCAGCGGAAGGATCACCAGGATCCTTGCCTTTGCATACACCTTCTGGAAATCCCGGTCGGTCATCGCGGTATAGTTCTTGCCGCCTTCGGGATTACCGACGTTTTCCCAGTCATAAGAGATGTCGCCCGTTCTTTTCAGCCTGACATACTCCGGCGTGCCGGGAAGCGCCATGAATTGATTGAACCCTATGTTGCTGGGCCTTATCTTCTTCAAGAAAGCTATCGTCATCTCAAAGTCCTCTTTTGTCTCCCCCGGATATCCCGCTATTATATTGGCCTGATATCTTAAGCCGACCTTTTCGGTCAACTTCGCCGCTTTTACATTATCTTCTACGCGGCTCTTCTTATTCATCCTGTTCAAGATCTCCTGCGAGCCGGACTCAAATCCGTATTCGATCCCTACGCAACCGGCTCGTTTCATAAGCACGAGCAGCTCCTTGTCTATAACGTTCACCTTCGCCTGGGCGAACCAGCGGATCTTCTTATTTATACCTTTACGTATAAACAGCTCCAGTATCTCGTTCGCCCTGCGTTTATCGCTTAAAAACATGTCTTCGGCAAAGTAGAGCGCCTCTATGCCATAGTCGGTTATCAGGCGCTCCATCTCCTCGAGGACCCTTTGCGAAGAATGGAACCTGACCTTGCCGGAGAAGATCAGAGGGCCTGCGCAGAAATTACATCTGTACGGGCAGCCCCTTGCCGTAAATATAGATGTGGTCCGCAAGCTCAGGTTCCTGCTGGTGAACCTGCTTGGCCGCAGATAAAATTCCATATCCAAAAGGTGATGGGCCGGCATGGGAAGGTCATCTATGTTATTTATAAGCGGTCTTTCCGCGTTATGCACTATAGTCTTCCCGGACTTGAAGCTCACTCCGGGTATCTCGCCCAAAGCCTTACCCGACGCCAGGTCGAGCATCGTGGATTCACCCTCACCTCTGCAAAGGGCGTCTATATCATTCGTCAGGTTGAGCGTATACTCCGGCTCGCCGCTTGAATGCGGCCCTCCGAGCACTATCTTTACGCCCGGAAAACTTTTTTTGATCTTTGAGGAGAAGGTTAAGACATCCCCCACGTTGGGCGTAGTAGCGCTGAAGCCTACCATATCGGCGTTCTCCCGCCCTATCACAGCCAGGGTCTCTTCGTCCGTTCTCTCGAAGGACATGGCATATTTATGGAGCAGGGCGTCCCTGTCGACTATCTTCACTTTGTGGCCGCTCTTCTCCAATACCGCGGCAATATACGCAAGGCCCAGCGGCGGCCAATACTGTTTATTCTCGTCGACAAGGCTCCTCGCCCTGGACAGCAGCGGATATATGAGGACTATCTTCATTCGACACCGGCTTTCGGACGGAAAAATCCATAGCTCGCGAAGATGACCAGGAACGGCATAAACATGTCTCTGTGGCGCACCACGATGCCGACCACCCCTTCCGCAAGGGCATACGGCACGGCGATCAGGGCCAGTACCATTACAATAATTGCCGTCACATACATATTACGCCGCATAGACATAAGAAGACCGAGCATGATGAACGGCAAAGAGATAAATGTCGCGAGGACCTGCGGATAGAACATCAGCAGCCCGAGATGATAATACGGCACTTGCCACGGGAACGGGGAAAGGAAAAAATAGGCCAGGGCCTTAAATACCGAAAAATAGAGCGACGCGTCGGAAAAATCGCTGAGCTGCAATTTTCCCTTTTCATATATAGAATCCTTGAATATCCTGTAGACGAACGCCCTGTCATCTGCCGCATAGCTCTGGTGCTGGGTGAACATAGATATTGTCTTGTCATGCAACTGGCGGGTTATGAAATTTTTGTTGGACAAAAAGATCCCCGCTGTTACGGTAAAAATAAAAAATAACGCAACAAAGACTGTAAGGTGTTTCCTGTTAAGTATCCTTCTGAATAAGCCGGCTATTAAAACAAAGACGAACCCTGCCGCCAAGAGAAGGACGGCCTTTTCCTTGAAGAGGCTCAATACGATGGTCGATATCAAAGACATTACGAGCGATCTCCTGCTGCCTGATCCAATATATACAAGCAAAGAAAGCATGTAAGCGAGAAATAAGAAATTAGCGATCGTATCGCGTAGAAGGGCCGCTGACCAGAGCACCATCGACGGGAAGAACATAACGACCGCGGCCGATGCCTTCGAAATTATTTCAGAGCCGGATATGCGCCTTGCGATCAGATAGGTCAATATCGCGGTGCCGCATCCAAAAACGGAATTCATGATCTTCATGGCGATCGGGCAATATCCCAGGAGGGAATATATCCATCCTATAAGGTAGACATAGAAACCGATCTGGTAGGTCCCTACGGGCGGGAGTTTGCCTCTGTGTATAGCCCCTGCCACCTCCATACCTTTCTTTAAGATCGCGTCCCTATCCATTGCCTGATCATACTTATTACCGGTGATAACAGAGGCTATATAAAAAGCGTTGGTATTATAGACTCTTGCGTCCGGCTGGATATCCGAGCCGATCCCGGCGGATTCCGCGGCATAGTAATTGAAAGATGAAAGGATGACCCGCAAAATAAATCCCGTTATGAATATAGCTATCAAGAACTTTTGCGATTCGGTCCTTATGTACTTTTTTATAAGCCACAATGACAGAAGGAAGGCGCCCAGGACCAGAAAAGACGCCGGTGAAAATACCGATATGGCCCCCAAAATACACCCGAATATTATATCTTTGATCTTCATTGCCCTTTACGCCGGTCAAATAGCGCCTTTATAAGCCCTAAACCCGCTCTCACATACTTCCCAAGCTCATCCGCTGAGCCCGTCTTTATCAACCTTTTAAATATGTAGGAGATCCTCAGGTAGAATTTTTTATACGCGCCTACCACAAGTTCCCTGGCTTCGTCTTCATTATATATGTTCCATATGGGAGGCTTAAAGTCAGCGCCCGGCTGCCTGGCGTAACCAAGCCATACGTCGGTCTTTACGATCCCCTTCGCCAGCGCTTCTTCATATAGCTCGGTTGCCGGGAATAGAGTGAATAGCGTAAATTGGACGTAGTCGGGATCCAGTTCCAGCGCCAATTTGACCGTATCGGAGGTGGCCTTCCTGTCTTCTCCGGGGCAGCCTATCATAAAATCGGCAAGCGTTATCAGCTTCTTACTTTTCGCGGTCCTGAACGTCTCCTTCGCGCGCGCGATACTGATCTTTTTATTAAGCTGTTTCAACACCTCATCGCTGGCGGACTCGACCCCGAAACTTATCCTGGAACATCCGGCCGCCTTCATGCGGTCCATGATCTCTCCGTCTATCGTATCGACGCGCGAGCGGCAACTCCAGTTTATCCTCATCTTCCTTCTTATGATCTCGTCGCACAAGTCGAGGATCCTCTTTTTATTGACCGTGAACGTCTCGTCGAATATGAAGAAATTCTTTATCCCCGAATCGATACATTGCCGCATCTCTTCGATGATGCCGGGTATCTCCCTGTATCTCCAGCCGGTGTTTTGCTGTAAACAGAACCTGCATTGAAAAGGGCATCCGCGGGACGTGATCATCGTGGTGATGATCTCACCCTTGTCTATTATCGAATGATAATTCTTCATCGATACGAGTTTTCTGTCCGGGAAAGGCAGGCCGTCCAGGTCTCGCTCTACGTGGGCCAAGGGGCTCTTCTTGACCGCGCCTCCCGTCTTGTGATATAGATTCGGCACGAGGTTAAAGTCTCTCTTGCCGGAGAGCTGCCTGATAAGCTCCGCAAAGGGACGCTCCCCGTCGCCCGTAATGACGAAATCGACGTCTTTAAAGCTTGCGGTCTCTTCGGGGTATATCGTGGCGTGAGGCCCGCCAAGGCAGACGTGTGCCTTCGGCACCCTGGCCTTGGCCTCTCCGGCGACTTTAATGGAATCGATGAGTGAGAATGTCCAGCAGGATATCCCGACGACGTCCGGGGAGAAATCCGCGAGCCTCTGGCCGACCTGAAGGTGGTTTAAACCCTCCGCAACGGCATCTACGACCAGTATGTCGCAGCCTTTTTCGTGCTCCTTCAGGTAAGAAGCCAGATACAGGATGCCGAGAGGCTGAAAGAAGCCCTCGTTGTCATTGACAAAGTCCGGCACTGTAGTCTGTATCGAATTCAGGAATGGAGGATATACTAGCGCTATCTTCATATTTACTTAAGCTTTCTTGCTATCTCCTTTCGGCATACATAGATAGACTCTATCAGGTCGCATATCTTTTCGACGTCCTTCGCGTCCAGGGAATAATAAACGGGCAGGCAAAGGATGCGGCTTGAGACCTTTTCCGTATTAGGCAATCTGATGCCCCGCGCAAAATCCATCCCCTTATAACAGTCGTAGCTGTATCCTACCGGGAAGAAATATTTGCGGGCGATGACATTGTCTTCTTTCAATACCCTGTGGACCATATCTCTTGTCAGCCCGAAATCTTCCGGGATTATCTCTATGGCCATATACTGGTTATTGGTCCGGCACCCTTCCCGGATCTTTTGAAATTTAATGCCCGGTATCCCGGATAGCCGCTTCTTGTAGATGGCGTTAAGGCAGGCGAGTTTATCTATTATCTTCTTTATCTTCTCCAGGCCTATCAGGCCGAATATCGCATTCATCTCCGGCATCTTGGCATTCAGCCCGACCTCGACCACGTGTTCTTCGTCCTGAATACCGAAATTGATCATAAGCTTAAGCTTCCTGTAGAGATCATCATCGTTGGTCGTTATCGCGCCGCCCTCGAGAGTCGTGAATAGCTTCGTGGCGTGGAAACTGAAGACCTCGGCAGTGCCGAAGCCGCCTATAGGCCGCTTTTTATGATATGTACACAGTGAGTGCGCGGAATCATAGACTACCGGTATCTTCTCTTCGGCCCTTATCCTGTCCAGAGAGACCACGTCGCACGCGTTCCCGAATACATTCACCGCCAGGATCGCCGAAACCCGGGGCGTAAGATGCCTGCGGACCTCGTCCACATCGAGCGTGTAACTATCGGGGTCTATATCGCAAAATAGCGGTTCCAGGCCGGCCATATGTATGGCATGTATCGTGGCCGGAAATGTGAACGGGGTCGTGATCACCCTGCCCTTCAGGTCGAGCGCTTTCATGAGCAAAAATAACGCTATGGTAGCATTACAGCACGGGATGACATGCTTGACTTCGAGCATGTCTTCCAATCTGCCGGCAAATTTGTTGTGAAAATCCCCGAAGTTCGTCACCCACCTGCTCTTGAGCATAGTCTCGATCTTCGGCTTAAGCTCGCCCATAGAGGGCAGATTGGGCCTGGTGATAAATAATTTATCCTTAAAGAGCGGCTTCTTATTTCTTAAGAAATTCGGTTTCATATTATGATCACGGCCTCCTAATAAAAGTACTTTTCGTACATCTTATAGAAATCGTCGTACCGGAGGGGTTTCCCGTCGAGGATCCGCCCCGCCTTCAGGCCCATATCTATGCAATGGTCGACATTCGCATAAGAGAAGAGGCCCTGACGCCCTATGCAAAGGATACCGAGTTCATCGGTAAGGTAGCCGAGCGTCTTCGACAGGTGGGGCATATATCCTTTTTTAAATATGGGATACGCCACGCCGATATGTTTTGTCAATACTTCCTGCACCTGGGACCTGTCCAGGAACTTGTTCTTCTCCAGATAGGATATGCATATATTAAATAGGTCCTCATTGGCCTTCTTCCATGTCTCGTCATTTTCGTAACACGTTACTTCAAGGCAGAGCACGCCTTTTTTATCATGTATCATCTCCGGGCTGAAGTTCCCCACTTCATACAACCGGTTGAATATCAGGTCCGGGTTATCCCTTTCGTTAAAGTATATCCATGGCGCGTCAAAAAGCTTTTCCATCTTCATGAACATATACAATAATATCAGCGACCTGTAAGGAAGCTCGCGGACGTCCTTTTCTATACCCTCTTTCCCGGGCGCGGAGAGGAGCTCATACAGGCTGTCGAGCGGGATCGTGCTTACCAGATAGTCGCACTTCAAGGTCTTGCCGACTCCTCCTGAGGTATAATGAACTACCCTCTCCGCCCCCCTGTCGGCCGGCGCCTCTATCGATCCGATCTTACAACTAAGCTCCACCCTTCCCCCGCTCTTCACTATCCCGTCCCTCAGCCGGTCGGAGATAACCCCTATGCCTTTAGGGGGGTAGTGGCTCGTTACCCTCTCCGGGTCCTCAGAGTGTTTTGGGCCGAATTTAAAACCGGTAAGGCTCCTGACTATGAGATATAGGAGACTCGGCTCAGGTATCCTTTTGCGCGCTACGGTAACATCCAGGTCCGTCCCGGGCAAGCCCCATACTTTCTTCACATAAGGGCCGAAATACAGATCGTATACATATTTGCCGTACCTGCCTTTTACCCACTCTTCGAAAGATCCTTCGTTCTTCCCTCTGGTAAATTTAAGCTTTACCCTGGTCAGCACATAATCAAAAAAACATCTCATGCTCACGCGCCAGTTAAGGTTGCGTATGGCATCGTGTATCTTGAGGGGGTAGTTCACGAACTTCCCCATAAAGAACAATTTGGAAGCGGTGATCGACATGCCCTTTAACGGAACACCCAGGTCCTCTTTCACGAACTGAAAGACTTCCGGTATATGCGTATGGAAATTATGGGGACCGTAGTCTATCAGGTGGTTCTTGTATGAAAAGGTGGCGGCAAGCCCTCCGATGTAATCGCTCTTTTCGATGACCACGACATCGAACCCTTTGCGCGCAAGCTCATGGCCTGCGGTGAGCCCCGAGACCCCCGCGCCCAGCACAACGACTCTCTTCTTCAAGATGCCCGCTCCTTACTTAAAGTTTTAAATATGAATATCGTCGGACACGTGTGGGAGGGCCTGGGATTAAAGAACAGGTCCTCATCATACTGTACGGTCTCTACCAATTCATAGTTGCTGTTGCCGCTAAACGTCTCTTTCACCGTATCCTTGGTCCCGGTCTCGAACGCCATACGATCCCAGGATGACAGGACGACGTAATCATAACCGGAGATACCTTTCAAAAAAGCCTCTCCTTTCATATCGGTCATCCTCATCTTCGGGTACGGATTGTTATCGTAGCTCAATCTCTCTCCGAAATAATAGACCCTGTACTTTCCTATAAGGAACGAGGAGAAGATCAATTCCGGTTGCTGCAATATGGCTATGCTTGCGCCGGCGGGAATATTCTTATCCATCCACCGCGTAGAAATATACCGCGTATCATCCTTCGCAAATACCATATCCGCCCTGACGATATAAAAGAGAGAATAGATCAGTGTCAAGATCGAGAGGGCCGCCCTGGCGGGTTTACGCGGCGCCATCTTTACCCAGAACAGTTCAAAACCGAGCCCTGCCAGGACCGCCAATAGAGGCAAGGAGAGGACAAGAAATTTGGTAGCGGCAAATCTATACAAAAAGATATTGATGAAAAAATACGGGATGAGTATCGAAAATATGGGGTATGCCGGATATTTAAAATTCTCACGCCTGGCAAAGAAGGCCCGGATACCCAAAACTAAAAATACCAAGATAACAACGTTAAAAGACGCCGCCAGGTTAAGCGCAACCGTCCTTACCTGCTGCGCTATATTCGAAATAGTCGGAACGGAAAATAATATAGAGAATGCTTTTACGGACCCGTCGATAACGCCCATGGGGGCATCCACCGGGACTATAAGCCGCGGATAACCGGCCAGTATTCCCAACAAGAGAAATATGCAGCTTGCCAAAATAAATACTGTCTTCCTGCTTATCTTCAATATCGGACTTCTTAAATGGTGCAACATCATCAAACCTATGCCGAATAGAAGTATCGCCGAATCAAGTTTCGTTCCTATGGCTAAACCCGATAAGAAGCAGCTCAAGTAGAATCTTTTATATTTGAATTCTTTTTGCGAAAAACCGGACCAGATATAAAGGACCAGGACTATCAGGAATAGCGCAAGATTCTCGTTCTTAATGAGATAGTTCGTCCCGAGCAAACCAACGTTCAGGGTCAGTATAATAGCCGAAAAAATGGCGGCCCTGGCCCCATAGATCCTTCTTGCCAGAAAGAAGACTATCAAAACGGTGCCTGCGCCTAGCAAGAGCGACGATACCCTGCCGGATATGAGCATCCCGCTTGCAAGATCAGGACAAACCCTGGTGAGATTAAGCCAGGAGGCTGAAGCCGCTTCTCTTGCTATCTGAAAGTCAAACCCCGTAAGTTTCAAAAAGACCAGATACGGCACCAGAGCGGCCAATAAAAAATAAAGGTAAAAGACCGGGTGGGCGAATTGAACGGTACTATAGAAAAAAGTTTTTTCGGATACCATCCTCAGCGCCGCGGTCAGGCGATCGTCGACATCCCAGCGGTCCGGATTTCCCCAGGTAATGCCGTATAAGCCTAAGGCTAATTTCAGGCAAATTACCAAAATCATAATCCAAAGTATGGGCAATGCAAATCTCTTCATTCTATTTTTCCACAATAAGTATCAGGTTTGACGGTAATCCAAACAACCTGTGACAAATGACGCGCGCACGTCTTGAGTGCTGCTCCGGCACCAGCGCCAGAAGTTCTCCCTTATCAAGAAGGTTAAGGTTATCTTCTCTGGAATAAAATTCCAGGCCCAGGCATTTAATGATCTTCCTGAAAACCGGCTTCGGCAGCCAATGTAAAAAGACCGCGCGCGTATGGAATTCGACCGGGTAAAAACGGTTGGGTGTCGTAAGGAAGAGCCTTTTACACACCCTTATAGCTTCCGAAAGAAAATATCTCTGCCTATCCGGCGAGCCTACGTGTTCTATGGTGGCGCTGCAAAATCCGATATCGAACTGGTTGTCCCCAAAAGGCAGCGCCGCGCCCGGCGCCGTCCGTATGAATTTTAACCCGCTGTATTGGCTCTCCAGGAAACTTGCGTCTTCGATCCCGACAGCGGTGATCTTTTCCGGATGGCCGTAAAGCATCTCTAAAAAATTCATCTTTGGGTCGGTCGAGCCGCAGAAGACCCCTATGTCGACGATCTTTTCGTCCGGACGGGGGCGGATCCTTTCGACAAACATGTCGAATATCTTCTTCCTCTCGGAGAAGGCGATCTCGTCGAGATAATGCGAATCGAACAACCTTTTAAAATATTCTTTATCGCTCATCGTTATATCCGCACCTTACTTGAACGTGTCGAACAATATCCTCGTCAAAGTAAAATATTTTTTGAATTCGCGGTTGACTATCACTTTCTTCAGATGTTTCATTATCAGACGCGGGCTCAGGTAATAATTGTTATAGGCCTTGCGCTGGAGGCCCAATAATTCTTCTTTGTCCAGGCCCTCCGCCACGAACGGAGGCTCGAGATCGGTCAGGGATGTGAGAGAGACGTAGCTGTCCCAATTCCTGTGCCTCAACAGGTTATTCCGGACCGCATAATCGAATACTTTCGTCCCGGGATACGGAACGATTATATTGAACTGCGCATAAAGCGTATTCAATCTCTTCGCGAACCTGATCGTGTTCAATATGCTCCGGCGGTCTTCTCCCGGCAGGCCGAGTATATATGAGGCGGTGACATTGATCTTTGCCTTATGCGCCATCGCTACGGCCTTTTCCGCCTGTTTCAACGTTATCCTTTTATTGATCGAATCCAATATATGCTGGTTGCCGGACTCTATCCCGAAAGTCACCAGCCTGCATCCTGCCTTATACATCAGATCGAGCATATGCTGATTGACAATGTCGACCCTCGTGCTGGTAAACCAGACTATCTTTTTGTTCAGGCCCCTGGAGATCATCTCATTACATACCTGTTCGGCATGTTTCAGGTTGAACGGGAAGGTAGTGTCCACAAAGACGATCTGTTTGCAATCATGGTGTTCTATCAAATATTCGATCTCATCGCACACCCTCCCGGCGCTCTTATAACGCACCTCTTCCCCGAGGCCGACGCGGCAAAAACCGCAAGCGTAAGGGCATCCCCTGGTAGCTATCAACTGATATGAAGGCGAAGCCAGCGACCATTGGGGCGGAGTGGTATATAGATCCATCGGCAGCATATCATACGCGGGAGGAGGCAGAGCATCCAGGTCTTTAATATATGTCGCCGGTTTATTATGGATTGTGGATCCGCTCTTGCGATAAGAGACCCCGGGGATACTGCCGACGTCGGAATTTTTATCCAGGGCACGGGCCAGATCCAAAAATGCATACTCTCCTTCGCCGGTTATGACAAAATCTACATTTGGATCATTCAAAACTTCGCCCGGCAGGATCGAGGGGTGCGGCCCGCCCAGAACTATCCTGACGGACGGGTTATTCTTTTTGATCTCGCTTGCGATCGAATGGACGATATTGATCACCGGTGTCACGGCAGAGATCCCGACTATCGACGGCTTATGTTCGGATATCCTGGCGACTATCTCCTTGATGCTGAGATTCTCCGCGTATGCGTCCATGACATTGCACCGGATATTGTTTTCCCGCAGTACGGCAGCCATGCTGGCCAAACCGTGGGGTATCATCACCGTATACTTACCGATATCCTTGGCCTTCCCCAGGGCCGCCTCGAAACTCATCGGAGGATTCAATAGCACGATCTTCATATTATTTCTCATACCTCGTTATATCGATATTTTTGAAAAGGTCCGTGTCCTTCTTCGAATAACCCTCTCTTTTAAGCAGTTCTTCCACTATATTATTGGCGCCGAAGACTTCCATGTTACCATAAACCCTGTAGAACCATATCTTTTTGGCTTTCGCCAGAATACCCTTCACTTCTTCAAGCTTTTGGGCGGACGAAATGACATAAGCCGATTTCTTATCGTTCAATTTTATATAGTCCGCGAAGTCTATAGACGCATACGGCCGCTCCAGCTCCGGGCGCACCGATACGCAGATCAGGTAACTTCCTTCGGGCATGTTCTTTTCGATAAATGAAGACGCTTTCTTATATTCAAATTCGGGCCCTACCGCGCTTGCGATCCTCGAGGCAAAGATCCCTATCAATAATACGCCCGCCAGGATGCCTAAAACGCGCTTTGCCCTGAAGATCTCCGATATCGCGCTTGCCGCGATTATGAGAAAGAATCCGTTCAAGACCACCAGGTATCTTGCATTCGGCAGTATATTGAAGGCGCCCGCCATGATCCACAGCATAAGAAGCGGCGCCAATAATAAAAAGTAGAAGAATCCGGCCGGTTCTCTCCGCAGCCTTGGCCCGCCCTTCTTGAGCGACCTGACGTAATAAATAAATGCGATAAATAAGGCCGTCAAGCCCGATGCCGTCAATAATGCTTTCATCCCGGAGAAGTGGCTGGCCGCTCCATCGCGGAATACCATAAAGAATGGGTCAAATCCTATGACCGAAAATATATTACGGATATAGAGGCCTACCCGGAGAGGCCCTATATTGAAACCTTTTTGCGACCAGTCATAATTATCTATCGATATATTATTATACTGGTGGATGGCCGATGGCAGCCATGGTAAGAAACACAGGCCTACCAGGAGGAATGCCGCATACCATTTAAGCAATCTCTTCTTATCTCTGAACAAGAGGATGGTGACGAATACGGCCTGCGCGACGATAAGCAATGCCGAGAGATAAAAAGTATACAGGCTGACCGCAGCGGCAAGGACATATCCCAGCCAATAGGCCAAACGGTCCTTTCCCTTTAACAGCTTCAACATGAACAGGCATGATAGCAATATCCAAAATGCCGAGTCGATATAGCTCCGGATATATTGCGACGTAAAGATCGAGATGGGAGAAAATACGCTCAATGTAAGAGCCAGCCTGGCGACGGTTATGTTGAAATATTCTTTGGCCAATAGATATATGATAAGGCAGGCGCCTAGACCGAAAAGGACGAAATAACTCCTTATAAAAGCTACGGCCTTATTGACTTTAAGCATATAGTGCACCACCATATATGGCAGCGGCGGATAGACGTCGGCCTTCATGAACATGCCGACCATCGTATTGAAATCCTGGCTGCATATTCCCATGATCAGCGCCTCGTCGCCGGAGATCTCTTTATCGATATTGATGGACCTGAGCAAGAGCCCTATAAAGAGCAGGGCTATAACGAGAAGAACGGATCCGGCCTTCTTCTGCTCTGCGGTGAATATCATACCTTGGGCCTCGCGGTGATATTATTATATCGATCCACTATTTCGTCTATACCCGCATCGTTCCCGAACCGCTTTGTCATCAAACGCAGGTATGTGGCTATCGTGCGCGTCTTATTCATCTTGCTCTTGCCTTTCCTGAAATCGCACCGGAGGATCATCGGTATCTCCGTTATCTGCAGGGGGAGGCGGCTCAGCTTTATCAGCATCTCCACCATGCAGACGAATCCCTTCTCTTCTATCAGGCGGTTATCGTAAGCCGCAAAGGCTCGCTTAAGGTTATCTGCGCGATACGCCCTGTAGAACGAACTGTACGTGCGCACCCCTTTGATCGGGAAGAAGATACTCAAGAACAGATTCGCGATAGAACTCAGGATGCGGCGGTCTATGGTAGTCCCGACCACCTTGCCTCCTTTTGCATAACACGAGGCCAGCACGACATCGTATCCTTCGTCGATCTTCTTTAACATACTGTCCAATATGCCCAGGTCGCTCGTGTTGTCGGCCTCTTTTGTAATGATAACGTCGGCTCCGGAAGATCCTTTCAGGGCAAGCTCAAAACCGTTCCTGAAAGCTTCGCCGACCCCCTTATTGCCATCGTGATTGAATAATTGTATGGGCATACGCTTTGCGTATTTTTCAACGGTATCTTTTGTATCGTCGGTGCTCCCGTCGTTGATTATGATTATCTGATAGCGACATCCCTTCTCGCGCATCTTCTGGTCAGTCTTCTCAAGCAAAGGAGCGATATTACTTCCCTCGTTATAAGCGGGGATTATAAACCGTATGGTCCTGTCTGCCATGCTTCTCCTTATCGCTTTAGCGGCTCTTTAAAAGGAATTTGAAGATCTTCAGGCCGTCTTTAAAATACTTCCTGAAGTATGCCGGCCGGGACGCCCTCTTTAAAAAATTCGCTACGGGCCCGGGCCTGAAATAGAATTCCCTGAAGGCCTGCTTTGACAGGCTCTCGAGGTCATGCTGGGTCAGGCCTTTCGGGATAAAGACCGGCGTCCAGATGTTCATCTCCGACCAGTTGTTATTGAAAGCGCCGTAGTCGCACGCCATCGTGTATGCTTCGGTCCCTGGCAAAGGCACCATAAAAGACATCTGGAAATCGTCCAGGGATATCCTCTTGGCGAAATCTATCGTCTCTCTTATAGTCTCTTTAGTCTCCGTCAAATGGCCTATTATAAAATAACCTTTGGTCATGATCCCGGCCCGCCTCGTCATCTTCAGGGCGCTTTCGATGGTCGGGATCTTCGTCCCCTTCTTTATAAAATCGAGTATGCGCTGTGAACCGCTTTCGATGCCGAACGATATCTGCCAGCAGCCCGCCTTCTTCATGAGGCGCAGCATCTCCGGATTGACTTCGTTGATACTTGAAGCGCACGACCACGTTATGTCCAGTTTCTCGTCTATCATCCTCCGGCAAAGTTCCGCAAGACGGCTCTTAAAGACGACGAAATTCTCGTCTTCTATGGCCAGGCTCCTTATCTTGTATTTCTCTTTCAGATGCTTTATGCATTTCATGATATAGCCGGCGCTGTGAGTTCTTAAGGTATTGCCGAAGACGTTCCTTGCGCAAAATGTGCATCTATACGGGCACCCCCGCGATGTAGTAATAGACATGGCCGGCAGCCGGTCTATCCTTGCCACGGACTGCTGGTAATGGCTGAGTATGTCCGGCAAAGCGCCCCAATCCGGCATGGGTAAGGTGTCGAGGTCTTTTATATATTCCCTCTTCCGGGTCATCTTCAATCCGCCGTTATGCCGGTATATGATACCGTCCACCGGATCGAGAGATCTCTTGCCGGACCCGGAGACCGCCTTCATCAGCTCAACGGCCGTTATCTCGCCTTCTCCTATGACGCCGATATCGATATGCGGATATGCAGCCATGGTCTCCTCAGGCACTGCCGTGATATGGGGCCCTCCGACTACCGCAAGGATATCCTTATTGCGTCCTTTTACCTTCTCGGAAATAAGTCCGGCTGTGGCTATCAGCATGGTCGGGGCGGTGATGCCCACTACTTTTGGCGACCGCGCTATAATGCTATCCACCGTCTCTTCTAAAGACCACCGCAGTGCGTTTGCGTCTATTATCTCTACGGTAAATCCGGCCTTCTTCAGGATTGCGGAAAGATAGATGAGGGGCTGAGGAGGCACTTCGCTGCCGCCCGCCACTTCGCCGTATCTCCCTGTAAGCGTGACGGGAGGATAGACCAGCACAATATCGACCATCTGTCGTTATGTCCTATGTTTATGGGTTTTTATAACCAGCCTTAAACCTTCTTCAAAACTGACCTTGGGCGCGTATCCCAAGAACAGCTTTGCCTTCGAAAGATCAGGCACACGTCTCTTTATCTCTTCGTAATCGCCAAAGACCTTGCTCTGGGGGACAAATCGTATCTTGATCTTCTTCTTGCCGCATACTCTTTGTATCAGCCTGGCGGTATCGATAACGCTCACCTCTTCATCGTTGCCTATATTGAAGATCTCGCCTACAGCTTTACGGCTCTCCAGAGCAAGCACCGTACCGTTCACAACATCATCCACATATGCCATAGAACGGGTCTGTTTGCCGTCGCCGTGGATCACTATCTCCCTGTCGTTTAGAACGGCGTCGATAAAGACAGGGATATGCCCGCCGCTCCAGGTAAAACTTGAACGGGAGCTGAAGGCCCCGAAATAACGAAGCACCACTATCGGGACATTGTCTTCCTTGTAGCAGGCAAACGCCAGCTGCTCCCCGTATATCTTCGAGACCGCATACGCCCACCTCTTTGCCGTCGGGGAACCTATGACAAGCCTGCCATCCTCCCTGAACGGGATATCGCCTGAGGACCCGTAAACATCCGAGGTCGAAGCAAATACCACTTTCGCACCGATGGCCTTAGCGCAATCGAAGACGTTGCGCGTACCTTCGCAATTTATCTTCAAGGTCTTCAGGGCATCGCCCGACTCCCCTATCTTTTTGGAGGCGGCCATGTGCACTATTATCTCTGTCTTCGAAGCGGCCTTTTTAAGCGACGCGGGATCGGTTATATCGCATTTTATAAATTTGAAACTACTATTCTTAAGGCTGGACGCGATATTCTTTCTGGTGCCGACATTAAGATTGTCGATGCCCGTTACCGCGTACCCCCTATTTAAAAGCTCATCCGCCAGGTGCGATCCGATCATTCCGGCAACGCCGGTTATCAGCACTCTCTTCATTTCGACTCTGCGAGCTCCTTTTCAAGTATATCGGCTATCTTCCGGTGCGCGTATCCATTGCCATAGTAAACTTCCGGGTCTACTTTCTTCCTGCGTCTTTCCATTTTCCTAACCGCCGATACTATCTTTCCCGACTTCGCTTCTACGACAATATTCATGCGGCTCCGGACGGATTCCACCCATTCCGTTTGGCCTCTTATGGTAACACAGGGTATACCAAATATAAACGCTTCTTTTTGAACGCCGCCCGAATCGGTAATTATGACATTTGCATGCTGTTCCAGGTCGAGCATCTTCATATAACTGACCGGCTTGATGATGCCGATATTCGACCCTGCCTTAATGCCATACTTTTTTAAGGCCCCGGCTGTCCTGGGATGGAGCGGCAATATCACCTTCTTTTTTATGGAACCCAGGGCCTTGAATATTTCGTGTAAGTTTTCTGCCGAATCCGCGTTCTCCGCCCTGTGTATCGTGCATAAAATGTACTGTGATCTTCCGGGGGCGTGCTTTATCCTGTCCATATTCCATTTTATGGAATCATACATCACGTCGCCGACAAGATATACGCCGTCGGACCTGCCTTCCTTTTCCAGGTTATCGACCGCCGTCCTCGTCGGACAGAACAATATGTCTGCCAGGGCATCCGTGATAATGCGGTTCACCTCTTCTGCCATATTGCGGTTAAAGCTCCTTAAGCCAGCTTCTACATGCGCGATCGCAAACCCGCCCTTTGACGCCGCGAACGCCCCCGCAACGGTCGAATTGGTATCTCCATAGACCAATACGATCGCCGGCTTTTCGCGGGCCAGGACCTTCTCTATGCCGGTGAGCATACCGGTCACCTGCTCACGATAAGGGCCGGATCCTACGCCAAGGTTATAGTCGGGCCGGGCTATGCCGAGTTCCTTAAAAAATATGGCCGATAGATTCTTGTCATAATGCTGGCCGGTATGGATCACTACCTCTTTTATGCCATTTGCCTTTAACGCCTTCGACACTAGAGCCATCTTTATGAACTGCGGCCGGGCGCCTATTATGGTCACTATCTTCTTCATCTTTTATTCAGGGCTCTCATCTTGTTCTTTACGATGCCGTGAAACGTCTTTACCTTATTGACTACCAGCCTCGGGTTTCTCACTAACGGCCCGATATTGAGACAGGCGTTCCATAAAAGGGCCCCGATCGCGGCCTTCTTTGCGTTGTTATCGTCTATCCATACCGAAATATTTTCTACAAATCTTTTAAATTCGTCCTCTTCCACGTTCTTCATGAAATAATTCTCTTTGCTCTGGTGCGAAAACCTGCTCCAGTCGGGCGAATCGGGTATAAGGCCGTTATCTTTGGCGACGTCGTACTGCTCCGTCCCGGGATACGGCGTGAATATGCTGAAGCAGACCCTCCCATTCTTAAGGTTCTTCATCAGACCGAATGTCTTTTCGAGGTCGTCCCTGGTCTCTTCGGGGAAACCCACCATAAAGAAGGCCTCGTATTTCAGACCGTGCTTATCGAGAAGGCCTACGGCATTCATCACCATCTCTACGGTAATCTCTTTGTGGATACATTTGAGCATCTTTTCGCTGCCGCTTTCGATCCCTATGGATATATTACTGCATCCTGCGGCCTTCATCTCCCTGACGATCTCGTCATCCAGGATGTCGACCCTGGTAGTACATCCCCAGCTTATACGCTGGTCCATGCTCCGCAGAAGACCGCACAATTTAAGAGTCCTCTTTCTATCCAGCGTAAAATTATCATCCCAGAAATAAAACTCACGGGTGCCGTATCTCGATATTACGGAGACTATCTCCTCTATGACCTTTTCTGGCCTCCTATAACGGACGCGCCTCGTCCAGATATTGTGGGCGCCGCAATATCCGCAGCGGAAAGGACAGCCGCGCAATGTTATAATATCACCCCATGATGAGGGAAGATAACGCTCCTTGAAAAGGACCTTCTCTTTTGCGGGAGGAGGCAGCGCGTCGAGATCTTCCATGAGTTTGCCGGGAGGGTTATGTCTTATCCCGTTTTGCGTCTTATAGCTTAAGCCCGCTATCTCTTCCAACTGCGCAGAGGACGGGTCCTTATTATCGGAGAGCAGGCCGATAAGCCCTTTTAATGCCGCTTCGCCCTCTCCCCTCACTGCGTAGTCCACTGCCGGGTTCCGCAAAACGCCGTCCGGCTCTATCGTAGGGTGAGGACCTCCCCACACAACCTTACAGTCTTTGTTGACCGCTTTTGCGATCTTCGAGACGTTCAACGCGGAACCGTATTTGGCGGTCATGACGGTAAGACAGGCTATGTCGGGGGCAAAATCCGCTATCGTCTTGCGGATCTCCTTCCACACGTAATTGCCTTCGTCGTGGAGGGCGTCTATATATCTGCTGTGAAATCCCAGCATATCCCGATATCTCATATTAAAGACGAGCTTTTCGGAAGGGCCCGGCAACTCGGCGTTGTATATGACCGCTTCGACCCCGCCATCTTTAGAAATATATGAAGTAAGATATCCAAGCCCGATAGGCAGGTATATGTGCGCTATCCCCTTCAGCCTCTGAAAAGGAGGATTGATCAACATCACCCTGGTATTTTTCTTACTGTCGATCTTCATATCCCGATAGTTAATTTAAGCAGTCTTCGTACAATCGTTCCAGTATCTTCACATTATTCCTGATATCAAAATCCTTCATGACTTTATTGTAGCCGCCAAGCGCCATCTCTCTCCTTAACGCCGGGTTGCCGGTAAATTCCAGTATGGCGCGGGCGATGGAATCCGCGCATCCGGCCTTGACGAGTAACCCTGACCTGCCATTCTCTATTATCTCGCTTATGCCTCCCGTACGGGAAGCTATACAGGGCACCTTTAACGCCATGGCTTCCAAAAGCGACAACCCAAACCCCTCTGAAATGGTCGGCAATACAAACATATCGGCGCAGCCGACGATCCCGCGGATATCTTTTCTATACCCCAAAAATACTACCCTGTCCCGGAGTCCCCGCGATCCCACGATATCTTTAAGCTGCCCCTCGAGAGAGCCGCTTCCCAATATAAGGAGCACGGCGCCGGTCTTCTTCACCCCGGGATCGCTCAACGCCTCAAGTAAAAATGCGTGGCCTTTCTGCGAATCGAGCCTGCCGGCAGTGGCGATGACGATGGCATCCTCCGCCACTCCTAAAGTCTTGCGCATATATTTTTTCTCTTCGTTCGTCACGGGGGTGAACGCGTCCGGATCTATGGAATTGTATATCAAGCTCACGTTCTTGAAGCCGAGCGACGCTTCCGCGGATCTTCTGACGGCATCCGATACCGCTATAAAAGCCTTATTGCATAACCGCCCCGTTATTCCGTCCAGTATCTTTCTCCTCTTGAGGAAGAGCCCGTTCCGGAAACTTGCGGCGGACTCATACGCCATATTGTGCAGCGTGCTTACGACGCTCGCATTCGATAATTTTCCGGCGATCCTGCCGTAGATATCGGCCCCGAAGAGGTTCGTATGCACTATGTCTATCTTCTCTTTTTTTATTATAGACGATATGCCCCGCAAAGCCGCCAGCGGCTGATATATGTTCTTAAGCCTGACCGGATATACATCGATCTTAAGATCTCTTATCTCCGTCAAAAAATAAGAGTCGTCATACAGATAGACTACGGTATTATGGAACCTCTCCCTGTCCATGTGAGAAAGAGTGGTGATGAGCATGCGCTCCGCTCCGCCGCACGCCAGGTTCTCGATTATATGAAGAATGTTCACTTTACGTTCAAACGCCATGTCACCTCGTCCTGGAAATGTACCGCGCATTAAGACCGGCAAGCAGCTTCAGGAGCTTAGGCGGCAGGTAAGTCGCGCAATAGAGCATGAAGAAATTACGCCCTGTCCGCATCTTGCCGGACCTGAGAATGCTCCGTGCCTTCAGGGCGTCATCGGCGTTCAATGCCGTCTTCGCGCGCATAAAATCCATCCTAGAATTCATGCGGCCTATCGCGCCGGCATACTTTTTATGCAAACCCGGATAGATCTTTTCCAGCTTACCGAGCACATAAACCAGCTCATCCGCATACCTGTCGCCGAATTTGATACTCTGCATACCGGCATGGATACGGTAGAACGCAAGGGGCTCCGCTATGTATCCAGCCTGCGCCGCATAGGCAAGCCTCACAAAAAAATCATAGTCTTCGCATACGGTAACGCCCTCGTCGAAATATAGCCCGAGGCTGCCTATGGTCTGCCTCCTGACCATCGCCGTCAATATCCCTATAGGATAATCGCCGAGAAAACTTTCCAGCACATTACCGCGCGGTTGTTCGCCCTTCAGGACAAGCTTCTGTCTGCCGTTCGGAAAAAGCCAGAAATAGTTGCTGTAGGCAAAAGCAACTTCGGGATGCGAATTCAACAGGCTTACCTGTTTTTCAAGCTTCGTCGGTACCCATACATCATCGTGGTCCAGGAAGGCGATGTATTCACCGCCCGACATCCCGATCGCCTTATTCCGCGCATTCGAAAGCCCCTTATTCGCCTGATAGTGATACTTTATCCTCGCGTCATTGAACGAAGCGACTATCTTACCGGTATCGTCGGTAGAACCGTCGTCGACGACTATGACCTCCAGGTCCTTAAGCGTCTGGCCCAGAACGCTGGCTATGGTCTCTCTGATATGAGGGGCGCTGTTATAGCACGGTATATTTACGCTTACGGTCGGCATATCACTTAAAAAATGTTTTTACTGAATCTATGATCTTATCCATATCGGAATCCGACATTCCATAATATAGCGGAAGGGTCAGTATCTCCTTCCATACCTTTTCGGTCACGGGAAGCCTCTTTCTGAAATCCTTAAAGAACGGCTGGATGTGGTTCGGTATATAATGGACCCCGCTGTCTATGCCGCGCGCTTTCAGGAATTTCATCAGGCCGTCCCTCTTAGCGCTCTTTACCTTTATGATATAGTTGAAAGGCGCGGTATCTTCATAGTCCCGCCTCAAAAGCTCGATCCCGCCTATCCCGGAAAACTCTTCGTCATACCGCTCCACTATGGCCCGTTTTTTACGCATAAAATCATCGAACTTTTTGATCTGGACGAGCCCTATGGCGGCATTTATGTTGCTCATGTGGTAGCGGAACCCCAATTCGGTGACATTGTAGAACCAATCCCTCTTATGGGCGTAGCGGCTCCACGTATCCTTATCTATTCCCAGTATCCTCTTCTTATAGATAGTGCGCACAAGCTTGTCATCATTAGTAGTTATGGCGCCGCCTTCTCCGCACGTGATATTCTTTATCGGGTCGAAGCTAAAACATGTAACATCGCCAAAAGAACCTATCCGCCTTCCTTTATATGATGACCCGAAGGCATGCGCGGCATCTTCGACCACCCTTACCCTGTTCTTCCCCGCTATTTCCATGATAGCATCCATGTCGCACGCCAGACCGGAGTAATGGACGGGCATTATCGCCCTGACTTTCTTTGTGATGCGGCGGGCAAGATCGTCGACATCCATATTGAGCGTATCCGGTTCCACGTCGCAGAATACAGGCGTCGCGCCTGTGGTCATTATCGACTGCACCGAAGCCGCAAAGGTCAGCGAAGGCACTATCACCTTGTCGCCCTTTTTGATCCCGATAGAATCGAGCGCCAGATGGAGCGCCGTCGTGCCGGAACTGGTCCCCACGGCGTTCTTCGCCCCCAGGAACCGCTTTATTTCGTTCTCGAATTCCAGCACCCACTTGCCAAGGCCGAGCCATTTCGAATCGAAGACCTTCCCTATCTCGCCGAGCTCATCTTTGCCCAGGGACGGGCTCGAGACCGGGATCAGCTTTTCGTAGAGAGCCGGCCCTTTCTTATTCCCGTTCGGTATCGTCATAGATTTAGACCTTTACCTTTTCGATCAGATCGGACAATGCCCTGTCGCCTTCCTCATCCAGCGACTCCGCCTTTTTTATATGAGGCCACAAAGACTTGTCGGCGTTCACATATAGATTGAAAGTCCTGTAAAGCCCTTTGATCTCATCCTGGGACAGGCTCGGCATATCCAATAAGGGCGTGGCAAACGACTCGGCGCACATACTTTCGGAACCCAGGTATCCCTTCGCTGTGCAATAATCATAAAGTTCTGTCCCCCTGAAGGGCTGGAAGATAGACACGGTGCGGTTCTTTGCCTTGAACTTACGATTTAATTCGATGGTATCGAAGACCATCTCTCTCGTCTCGTCCGGGAAGCCCAGCATATTGTTTACGGACAATTGTATCTTAGATCTCAGGACGATATCGACGGCCTTCAGGCAATCTTCGTTGGAATAGTGCCTCTTCAACCTGTTCGTCCTGAACTCTTCATTGCCGCTCTCCACGCCAATGCTTATGCGGTGGCAACCTATATCCTCGAGCTCTTTTATATCATCCTCCGTTATCGTCTCGGGCCGCGTATTGAACCAGAACGGTCTTTTGTACTTTTTGTACGCATCGTAAAACTCTCTCCTGTATATGGCGGGCATCGCCAGAAAAGTCTCGGATATAAAATAAAAATATTCCGCGTCGTATTCTTTGATATAGAAGTCTATCTCGGCGATCACCTGCCCTATGGTCTTGAATCTCAGCCATCTGCCGGAACCGGAAAATTTCCTGGCATAAGACGGCGCGGAGCAATATGTGCACTGGTAAGGGCACCCCCTGGAAAATTCTATGGGCACCATCCTGTATATCCTGCCGGCCATAGCCCTGTATATTCTTTTCGGATCAAAGATGTCGAACCTTGGGATAGGGGCCGACTCTATATCGACTATCTTCATGCCTGCGCATTTCGTGACCCTGCCGCCTTCCTTCATCCACAGGTTGGGAATGCCTGCGGGGGAGACCCCCGACGATATCCTCCTCGATAACTCGACTATCGCATCTTCCCCTTCCCCGACGCATACGTAATCCACAAGATCGCAGGAGATGACTTCTTCCGGGGAAAACGTGGCAAAGCACCCGCCCACGACAACTGGTATCCCGCATCCCTTTACCGCATCCAGGAGCCTAAGGCCCTGTGTATAAGTCAACTCCACGCATGAAAGCCCTATCAGGTCCGGTTTAAAATCCGCCACGACCGCCGCGAAGTCCTTTACCGGGTCCGTCTCCAGGGACTTGATCCCGACCGAAGAATAATCCGCCGCTTTTATCTGCAGGCTGAGGGCCCTTTCATCCTGGCTGTTGCCGGTGCCGCTCTTTTTATAAAATGTGGTGTCAAAAAGCCTTGCATCGAAACCCGCTTCCCGCAAAGCAGTAGCCAGGCACGCCACGCCTAACGGCATGAGGGGCTCCATCGGCGCATTGGCATAGACAAGAAGGACGCGAAAGTTGTTTTTGTTACCCATTCTTCACCCCGGAATAAACAATATATCTTCCGGCATCGGAATATACACCGGCTATTTTGTCTTCTGCCTGACCCAACGTCTCCCGCTCGGCGCCGTTCAATTCATGCGGAAAGCAGAACTTCCCGGTAGGGTCGCCTTCGATGCCGCTAAGCACGCCTATGCCCCACCTTCGTATATCTTTCAAATCCAGCGCCGCGAGAAGGTCCTCGGTCTCCCTGGGGTCGGACCACGAGAGGGCCTGCCCTATATCTTTATAACTATTATTCTTGGCGGCCCGGCTAAACCTCAAAAAGTCTTTGCTCATCAGCGAATGGGCTAAATAGTATAACCTGGTCCTGGAGGAGACCACCAGGACGCCTCCGGGTCTCAATACGCGGACCAACCCTCTTATCGTCGCATCTGCTTCTTCCAACATATACAAGACCTCTGCGCAGACGACAAGGTCGTACGAATTGTCCGCGACCCCATCGAGCGTTTCCGGCAACCCTCCCTCGATCCACCTTATCCGATCGGACGACAGACCCGCTTTCTGCGCATGGATCCTGGCCTTATCCAGGACCCCCGGGAAAACGTCTACCGCGTCCACGCTGCTTCCTCTCTTAGCGAAAGCTATCGCCAATCTGCCCTGGCCGCATCCGGCATCCAAGACTTTAAGGCCTTCGTACGCCAGACGCCCTGCCTCAAGCGCAGAATCGATAATATGCATGTACCTATCCTTGAAATAATCTTCCGAGGGAGAAGTCACCATATCGTATCTGTCCATCACATCCCGCACCTTATTGAGATGCCTCCCGGAACTGTCGCCTGTAAAAACGACTTCCGGGAAGAGCCGCAACCACCTGACAATCTTTTTCAAGAGCTCGAACATATATGCAAAGCCCGTCCTATTTTGCCGTGATGAGATCGTCCAATAATCCCATGTTAAACTCGAAGAACCCGTCCTTCTGCCTGTGATCGCCCTTGCCTTTCGAGCAGAATTCGTCGACAGCCGCCCTCAACTCCCCGGGGTTCGAGACCAATTTCCAGGAGTCATCCTCTTCCACGATATCGAGCGGTACCACATCTATATCCGTCCTTCGGCCGACTACGACCGTCCTGGCGCCGAAGAAGACGGACTCGACCATGGAACTGCTCTGGCCCACGATCACGACTTTAGCCGTCGGGATCCATTTCTCTATGCCTCCGCTTATTATGCTGACCCTGTCGTCCCGCAGGAAAGGGACCCGTCTCTTCAGCTCCTCGGGATCCGTCATAGGATGAGGCTTGACCAATATCTTCAGATCGGGCGGCAACCCTGCCCTCGCTACCATGTCGAGCATCTCATAGTTGATATCGGATAGCATGGAGAGACAGACCAGTATCTTTTCGTAGCGCACATCAAGGCCTTCTTTCTGAAGCGCGTATTTTTCCAGCCACTTGTAACGCAACGCCGGGCCCAA